>JAAVYD010000048.1 GCA_022790955.1 Bacillota bacterium | reverse complement strand
GCCTTTCTACCATTCATTTTAGTCAGTTCAATTGTTTTCATTTGTTATTCTCCTTGATGTATTGTCATATCCGACTTACAAATAGATAATACATTAACGTTAAAAAAAAATCAACTGTACAAAAAGTATAATTATGCTTTCTTTATTTTTGTTTATAAATAAAATAGATATTGTTATACATATGTTTAGTCTACTATTTATATTATAAGGTATAATTTACTGATATTAAATTTTCTGTGAACAATTTAAGAAAATTTTAACTTACAAAATTACTTAGCACTTGTATAATAATTATAAGATTAATATTAAAAAAATAATTTCATTGCAGCTTATAAAATCATCCTGCTTATAGAGTATAATATTTTATATAATATTGTAAATTATTACACATATTTTACATAATTTTGCATTTACTAATGTAAAATATTTCTATATTTTAAGATATACCTATCGCTTTTAAATTTATATTATCAATTATAATTAAATTTCTATAAAAGTATTTCTGTAAAGTGTAACCATACACTTTATTATCAGCACTGCGTATATCAATCCAATACTCGTTTATACGCAAAAAGATTCCCCTGCCTCATAAGGCAGGGGAATCCGATTAAATTATAAATTTTGATCAATCAATGACTTAAAACAGTCTTATACTATTGTTATTTTAAATACTATTTACCTTCTTTTGCATCCATGATTGCGGAGAGTCCGCCCCATTCTTCC
Source organism: Bacillota bacterium (assembly GCA_022790955.1). Taxonomy (GTDB): domain Bacteria; phylum Bacillota; class Clostridia; order Peptostreptococcales; family Anaerovoracaceae; genus JAAVYD01. The sequence continues at coordinate 2,600 of JAAVYD010000048.1, read as the reverse complement.
TGGAAGATTTCAGGCGGCATTGACTTAGGACCACCTTCTGGAATAATAGGCTTAAATTCCATATGAGCAAGGATATCCTTTTCTACATCAATACCAGGAGCTACTTCGATAAGTTTAAGACCTTCAGCGCAAGATTCAAACACACATCTTTCAGTTATATAAAGAGCAGGTTTGCCGTTCTTAACAGCTAAAGGAGCATCGTAAGCGATCTGTTCAGACTTCTTAACGAACTTCTTCAGAGTACCTTCCTGATCGATAATTAATTTACCGTTTTCGATGTGCTGCTTTAAGCCCTTTGCAGTAAATGTACCAATAAAGCAAGCCTTATTAGCTCCTGCAGTAATATTAGTAAATCCGCCTACGCCAAGAGTAACGCCGTTGAGCTTAGATACATTAATTGATCCGTCTTCCTGGGCTTCAGACAAACCAAATGCACCGAAATCAAGACCTGTACCATCAAACCAGTCGAAATGATCCTTCTGGTCTGTTGAACACTCGTTATTAAAGTGGCATCCGAACAGAGGACCGCCGCCAGGAACTCCGCCTACAGAACCTGATTCTGAAATCATAGTGATGTTATCCATCTCGCCTTCTTCTGCAAGTACGCCGCCGCAGAACGTAGGAAGACCGATACCAAAGTTACACATCATGCCTCTTTCGATTTCCATTACAGTTCTTCTGATGATTATCTTCTTAGGATCGAAAGGCATTACTTCGATTGCTTCTACAGGAACTCTCATCTGACCGTTAAGTCCCATCCAGAAATTATCGTCTCTATCGCCTGAATTTGTAAGCGCACGAGGAATCTGTCCAGGATACTGACCTACTACAACGTAGTCAACAAGATTTCTTCCAACCTTTACGAGCTTAGGATTTAAAGAACCGCCTTTTGCAACTCTTTCAACTTCTACGATAACCTTACCGCCGCAAGCCTTTGCTGCTCTTGCTACTGCGCCGAGCTCTAAGTTTAAGCATTCGTTTTCAACAGTAATGTTACCGTTTTCATCTGCAGTAGTACCTCTCATGATACCAAAGTCAATCTTAGGAATTCTGTAGAATAAATATTCTTCTCCCATAAAATCAGGTACATATTCTACAAATAATCTTTCACCCTTTGCCTTCTGAGCTTCATCATAAGCCTTTGCGCTTGCATTCAGCGCACCGCCGTCGAAACGAGCGTCCATGAATGTTCCCAGACCAACTTTTGTAAGTACGCCAGGCATACCTCTTCCGATTTCAGTATACATCTGAAGCATAGCGCCAAGAGGCATGTACCATCCCGGAAGCTTATCATCCTCGATCAGCTTTGCGATCTTTGGAGTTGTAGATTCGTGAGAAGAAATATCTAATGCGATAAGACCTTCGTGAGCCCAGCAATTCGCAGCACGGTTGCCTGCAGCATGAATCGCTGTAATTCCCTTTGGATGTCCTGTTTCAAGGAATCTCTTTTCTACAGCCAGACCTATCTGTTCAGGCCAACCTTCGCTTCCGAATGCAACACCTACAACGCAGCAGCCATCAAAGAAAAGTTCAGCCGCTTCTGCTTCAGTAATAAACTTAGCCATTTCTTTTTTCTCCTTTTCTCTGCATATATACCGTGAAAAAATAATATATGCAGCATCAAATAGCTCTTAACAAGTGAATTCTATTCTTATGATAAATAAAACTCGATCCGACAAACCGCCGAATCATTTGCATTTTTATAGGGAAAACCTTAAAAATGATTTTTAATAAATTCCAATAGCAGCCTCAGCCGCATTATTATGGAATCTGACTATATTAAACGCATCGCAAACACATAATAAACAGATCTGTAATTATTCTTAATTACACTGGCCGTTATCTGCTAATGTGAATATCTCTGCGATTAATCACTGCCTACATTTAGAATAAAGTAAACTGCATCCTTTGTCAATATATTTATAATCTAAATTTATGTGAATAACATATATTTGTATAAATATAATATTCGCGCACTATTTTTAGATACCAAATTAATTTAATACAGTTCCATTAACTAACTATTATGTTTAATAAATTATTGTTGATAGAATATTTTTATTAACGGCACGCTAAAAATGCTTCTAATCCGACCGTTTCACCATATAATATATTTTTATATTTATGTGATTCTATACTGCAAAATATATTAAATTTCTAAACTTACCTAAATTCAACATTATAAAAAATTTTTATAAATTAATGGCTTTCATATTATTTATATTGATTTGTTATGCTTATACGTAATAAAATGACGGCAGGCTACGCCGCCGTCAAAATATACTATATTAGAGAACGCTCTGTACGACCTTTTTAACGTCACCGCCATCTGCCAAACCTTTTACTTTCGGCATCACGGCGCCCATAAGCCTGCCCATATTATTTTTACCGTCCTCAATACCGAGTTCAGCTTTAGCAGCAAGTACAATTTCCGTGATTTCTTCGATTGTTAATTGTTTCGGCAGATATGCCATAAGAATGTCTATCTCTTTTTTATAGTTGTCTGCCAAATCGGTTCTTCCGGCTTTTTCAAAATCAGAGAGGGCATCCTTTCTCATTTTTACCTGTTTCGTTAAAATATCGATTATACCTTGTTCATC
>JAAVYD010000047.1 GCA_022790955.1 Bacillota bacterium | reverse complement strand
GGATATCTTTTAATAGGCCAGTCGGAAAAACTGGAAAAAAATACTCCGTACGTGACTGTACAAACATCAGCATATAAAAAAGAAAATAAAAAATAATAAATAAAGGTCAGGGCGTATCTGAATAAGTATTTTCTTCCGGATACGCCCTATACAAACCTGCTGTGCTTCTGTATAATAAATACAGTGAAAGTTCACGATAATATTACAGAGGATAGGATGTGCAGAAGCTATGAAAAAAATAAAGGTATTGGTGGTAGACGACTCTCCTTTGTTCAGGAAATTTGTTACAGATGAACTGTCAAAGGTTGATTTTATTGATGTGGTGGGATCTGCAATAGATCCGATAGACGCCATTTCAAAGATAAATATATTAAAGCCGGATGTGATATCCTGCGATATAGAAATGCCGAAAATGGATGGCATTACTTTTGTTAAAAAGCTGATGGCATCAACGCCTATAAGGGTGGTTATAGCAAGCTCCCTTAATGTAAGCGTTTTCGACGTAATGTCGGCGGGCGCAATAGATTTTGTAAGGAAGCCTTCGGGCATGGGAAGCGATGAAAAGGAACAGTTTATAAAAGAACTTTCTGAAAAAATTTTTATAGCCGCCCAGGCAAAGCTGAAAATTATAAATCGGTCGTCAGTTTCTGAAGCAAAATCTGTTTCGGATAAAATAAAGCCTGCGTCGGCAAATTCGTTAAACGCATCTAAAAAAACGAGCGCGCCTGCGCCGATATTATCAGGAAAGACGAGATTCAGCCTTGCCGCCGCATCAACATTAATAGCGCTGGGAGCTTCTACGGGAGGTACCGAAGCGCTGCTTGAAGTAGTAAGGAATTTTCCGGCGGATACGCCGGGAGTCGTTATTGTTCAGCACATGCCGCCTGGTTTTACAAAGATGTATGCAGACAGGCTGAGCAAGATCTGCAAGATGCGGGTAAAAGAAGCGCAGACCGGAGATAAAATAAAACAGGGTCAGATTTTGATTGCTCCCGGAGATCTGCAGATGACCGTTGTAAAGAATCTGGGAGAACTGAGCGTAAGATGCGTGTCCGGCGAAAAAGTCAGCGGTCACAGACCGTCTGTAGACGTTCTTTTCAGCTCGGTTGCAAAAGTAGCGTGTCCTAATTCAATCGGCGTTATTCTTACGGGCATGGGAAGCGACGGCGCAAAGGGTTTATTGGAAATGAAACAAAACGGAGCGTACACTATCGGTCAGGATGAAGAATCATGCGTAGTGTATGGAATGCCTATGGTGGCATATAAAATAGGAGCGGTGCAGACACAGGCGCCTCTTAACAAAATTTCAGAAATGATACTCGGATACCTTTCGAGGAAGTAGTATCAGTGGAAGGATTTCAGATGAAGGATAGAGATGCTTCAAAATATAAAGACGAACTCATTTTTGCCCTTGATATAGGCACACGTTCTGTCGTGGGCGTTTTGGGCGCTGTTATAGACGATAAATACACTGTTTTGGATTACGAGCAGCGTTTTCATTCTATAAGAGCCATGCGCGACGGTCAGATCGAGGATATAGACCTGGTAAGCAGGGTATGTAATGAGATCAAAATGGAACTGGAAAACCGTCATAATATAAAGCTGACCAGAGTAGCTATAGCGGCGGCTGGACGCGCTCTTAAAACGGTAAGAGCTACTCATGAACTGAAGCTTCAGGAGGACGAGGAGATAACCTCAGATATAATCCAGAATCTGGATTACTCTGCGATAGCAAAGGCTCAGGATACTTTTTACGATGAAGTTACGCAAACATCAGGAATTGAATTTCAGTGCGTAGGATACAGCGTTATAGAATATAAGTTAGACGACTATCCTATCCGCAAACTGGACGGACACAAAGGTCTTAAAGCAGAGGTCGAGATAATAGCGGCGTTTCTGCCGTTCAGCGTAGTAAAAAGTCTTTACGCCGTTACCGCAAGGTGCGATTTGGAGGTATTCAGTCTTACGCTGGAGCCTATTGCGGCTATTAACGTAATAGTTCCGCCCGATGTGCGCCTGCTTAATATAGCAATAGCGGATATCGGAGCCGGCACATCGGATATAGCCATCTCAAGAAACGGCAGCATAATCGCTTATGATATGGCGACTACTGCAGGCGATGAGATTACAGAAAGTATTATGTCAACGTTTCTCACGGATTTCGATACAGCGGAAACGCTTAAAAAATCCCTGTTCGGCGAGCCGGAAGAAAATCTGGAATTTCAGGATATCCTGGGATTTGAGTACAGTTTTAAACGCAGAGAAATGCTTAGCAGAATAGAAGAAGCGATAACGGCTCTTGCAGACGCTATTTCAGACAGCGTAATGAAATGCAACGGAGAGGCTCCGGCAGCAATGTTTCTTATCGGCGGCGGCAGCCAGATTCCAAATCTCTGCGAGAAGGTGGCTGATAATCTCGGTATGCCTAATAACAGAGTGGCTCTCGGAGGAACTCAGAAATTAAAACATATAGAAATTCGGTGCGAGGAGCTTATGTCGCCGGAGTTTGTTACGCCTCTCGGTATAGGTTCCGTGGCGTCGCGCTATAAAGGCAGCGATTTCTTCTCAATTACGGTAAACGATCAGAAAATCATGCTTATGCATACAGGCACGATTAAAGTTCTGGATGCGCTGCTTCTGGCGGGTATTAAGGCAACCTGTCTTATAGGACATTCTTCAAGGGGAATAACGTATTTTATAAACGGTCAGCGTCGTCATGTAAGAGGAACTATGGCTACAGCTGGTCAGGTAGTTTTAAACGGCAGAGTGGTTTCTCTTGAGGAAGAAGTTCGGCAGGGCGATATTATTCAGGTCGAAGAAGCAGAAGATGGTCAGGATCCGGTGATTAAGGTCGGAGATATTCCGGAGATCAAAGAATTTGACGGATTTTCTGTAAACATATCAGTAAACGACCAGCTTGTTATCGGGGATTACGTTATAAGGCATATGGATAAAATTAACGTTGTGCCTTCAGACAGCGGACTGCCTGTTATGCCGGGATACGAAGCTGCATTTGAAAGAATGGCGGCGGAAGCCGCAGTAAAAGCCGCATCTGAAGCCGCGGCAAAGCTCGCAGAGGAACAGGAACGTATGCGCCAGATGCAGGAATCAGAAAGTATTTCTGATGAATATTATGAAGGCGATGATGAAAATTTTTATGACTGGCAGGAAGACGAATCGGAAGAAATTCAGGAAGAACAGTATGTGAGGCATGAGATCCGCAAAGAAAATAAACCTGCGGAAGCGCAGGATATGAGCGCAGGTAAGCCGGATAAACAGCCCGCACAGTTTGAAGAAAGCGAAGTAAGAGAAGCTGAACGGGTTCAGGCAGTGCATGAAGTCCAGGCTGTAAAGCAGGAAAGCCGCGCGGAAGCGCAGGATATGAGCACAGGTAAGCCGG
>JAAVYD010000046.1 GCA_022790955.1 Bacillota bacterium | reverse complement strand
GGCGAGAACTGATAGGGTAAGCAAATGGATATACACCGGAAGAAAAACATCACCAATCATTCCATCCATTTATGGATGATAATATAAAATTTAAAAAATATATCGGGAGATATATTGACAAACTTCAAATTTTGAGATAGGGAGTGCTTATGAGATCCTGTACATCAGAATCAAAACCATATTTTGCATTTCAGTGGCATATTACAGATTACTGCGATCAGAGATGCAGGCACTGTTATATTTTTTCAGAAGGAAAATGCAGTGAGCTTTTGTCCATGAGTATGGACGACATGAAGAAAGTCATTTCAAACATAGAAGATATGTGTGAAAAATTAAAGCGCGCGCCGTATTTTTATATTACAGGCGGAGATCCGATACTTCATAAGAATTTTTGGGAGTTTATGGGGTTAATAAAAATAAAAGGATATAAATTTACCATAATGGGAAATCCATTTTATTTAACCGAGGAGGTCTGCCGCAGGCTGAAGGAATGCGGCTGCGAAAAATATCAGTTATCTATCGACGGCATGAGAGAAACTCACGATTATTTCAGGAAGCCGGGTTCTTTTGACTGCACCATAGAAAAGATTCCTATAATCAGAAACTCCGGCATAAAATGTGCTGTAATGTCGACCGTTTCAGATATTAATATAAACGAAATCCCAGATGTGATCGATCTTGCGGTAAAGCACGATGTCGATATATTTGCTTTCGGGAGATATTGTCCTACGGGCGAGGATAAGAATAACGGCATAGAGCCGTTGATTTACAGAAAATTTCTGGATAAAGTCTGGAATAAATACGAGGATTACAGAAAGCAGGGCGTTAATACATATTTTAATCTGAAAGATCACCTGTGGACTTTGTATCTCTATGAAGAAGGCGTTTTTAAGATTCCGGAATACGCGAAAAAGGACATGATATACGACGGCTGCCACTGCGGGATCTGTCATATGACTATCCTGCCAGGCGGCGATGTGTACGCATGCCGCAGGTTTGAAAGCAAGATAGGAAACGTATTTGAGGAACAGCTTTACGATATTTTTATTGATAAAGAAGAAATCTATCGTGATTACGATAAATTTGAAAAGTGCGGTAAATGTGAGCTGAGAGGATTTTGCAGAGGCTGTCCGGCTGTGACGTTCGGGACTGCCGGCAATTTTTACGGCGAGGATCCGCAGTGCTGGAAGGAAATAGAATGATAAAGAATGCGGTTATAGAAAATATTATCATGAGAAGAACTATCCGCAGATTTAAGGCGGAGCAGATAAAAGAAGAAGAGCTTCAGACGGTGCTCGAAGCGGGAATGTACGCTCCAAGTGCAGGCGGCAGGCAGGGCGTATTGTTTGCAGTATCTCAGGATGAAAACATTAATAAAAAACTGGGCAGGATAAAAAAGAGAAATTCAAATGTGAAAATGTCTTCGGGCGATTCGTATATTTCCAGAGAACAACCCAGCATAGCCGATGATATAAGCATCGTAAATGCATTTTATGACGCGCCTGCGGTAGTAACGCTGTTTGTCCCGAAAGGTTTTCTGTACGGTTCTTACGATGCCAGCGCTGCTGCCGAAAATATGCTGCTTGCCGCTCATTCGATAGGATTGGGAGGATGTTACATAGGTTCGGCATGGGAATCTTTTAGCGATCCTTTTGGACAGGAAATTCTGAAAAAATGGGAAGTGCGCGGCGATTATTATGCAGCGCTTCACGTGCTGCTCGGATATCCAAAAGACGAGCAGGCGCCTGAAGGAAAGGCGAGAAAAGACGGAAGGATCATAAGAACATAAGTATGAAACATTAATATATTTATAATTTAAAATATCAGGAGAGCAGAAAAATGGATTTACAGACTTGCTTAAAAAAATTAGAATATGTGGGCGTATTGGACTTTGCAACGGTAGACGAGGAGGGCGCGCCTCAGATAAGAAATATAAGCGCCATTCATTATGAGCAGGACGGATTGTATTTTTTCACCGCCAGGGGAAAGGAATTCTGCAGACAGCTGCTTCGCGACGGGCGCGTGCAGATCCTCGGATACACGAAGTTCAAAGAGATGATACGCATGTCCGGCAGGGCTTATCCTGTGGAGGAAGATATGCAGAAAAAATGGATAGACATTATTTTTGAGGAACAGACTTATCTTGCTAACGTGTATCCCGGAGATACGAGGAAAATAGGAATCGTGTTCGCATTGAAAGATGCCGCGGTGGAATATTTTAATCTGGGCGTGAATCCTATATTCAGGGAATCCTATTGTCTTGGAAATGCGGAAACAGAGAAAAAGGGTTATTATATAACAGAGCGATGTACAGGATGCAGGATCTGTAAGAAAAACTGTCCGCAGGATTGTATTAATGAAGGGAAACCTTTTGCAATAAAACAGGAAAACTGCCTGCACTGCGGAAACTGCGCGGAACACTGTCCAGCGAATGCCGTCGAGAAAAGAAATGGATGATATATTATGCTGTTGAAAAAGAAAATTATAAATATTAATAATAGCGATGTGAATAATATAGACGGACTAAGATTTGCAATTAACAATGCAGATGCTGTGGTGATAGGCGCTGGAGCCGGTTTGTCTGCGTCGGCAGGATTTACTTACAGCGGAGAGCGGTTCGACAAATATTTTTCCGATTTTGCCGTGAAGTACGGTATTAAAGATATGTATTCGGGAGGATTTTATCCCTTTGAAAGCATTAATGAATATTGGGCGTACTGGAGCAGGTATATTTATATTAATCGCTATATGAATACACCGAAACCTTTGTATGAACAGCTTCTTGAGGTGGTGAAAGATAAGGATTATTTTGTTATTATCACTAATGTAGATCATTGCTTTCAGAAGGCGGGTTTTGATAAAAGCAGATTGTATTACACTCAGGGCGATTACGGGCTTTTTCAGTGCAGCGAGTCGTGTCATAATAAAACTTACGATAATGAAGAAGCAGTAAACAGGATGGTGGAATCTCAGGGATTCAGAAAGAACGAGGAGGGCGGGATATATCTGCCTGAAGGAGTCGATGCAAAAATGTTCGTGCCCGATGAGCTGATACCCCGCTGTGCTGAGTGCGGAAAGCCTATGAGCATGAACCTGCGGGCGGATGATACGTTTGTTCAGGATGACGGCTGGTACAAAGCGGCTGAGCGGTACGAGCTGTTTTTAAATCGGTATAAAAATGCGAAAGTATTGTTTTGGGAACTGGGCGTTGGATTTAATACTCCCGGTATAATTAAGTATCCGTTTTGGCAGATGACAGCAAAAAATATGAACTCCGTATATTCATGCGTTAATAAAGGAGAAACGTATGTTTCCGGAAAAATTATGGAGAGATCCATTTGTGTTAATGCGGATATCGAAGAAGTGTTAAAGCAGTTGTAAGGCGTCGGATATTTAAAATTGCTTTAATATGTCATGATGACCTACATCTGTTAGAATAATCATTCTGTCGTTTTCGTAATACCAGATAATACGGATGTCCATATTGACGCTGCACTCGAAAAGATCATTAGTCCTTTGGATGCGTTTGGTTCGCAGTGATGGGTGGAATTAGGAGTTGCAGTTTGTTTAATAGTAGGAAATTCTTATTTTCTTACTTATAATATATTAATATTATACCATAATGCAAGAAGAACATGAACGCCGTGTATTCATGCATTAATAAAGGATAAGCGTACGTTTCCGGGGAAATTATTGTATTAATGAGGATATAGGAAAAAATTTTCTGCAATTAATAGAATGATAAAACAGCGGTTAAAAAAGATGAAATTGCTTGCCATATAAGAAAATGTTGTTATATTTATATTATAAAAATTTTTTTGCAGTGTAATCGACGCAAAGAAATATGATAAAATAAAATATAATTTATATTTTTCTATACTTAATACACAATTGAACTGAATCCGATCATATGAGAATAATAAATAGAGATATGGATATAAACAAAAAAGCCGAAAAATTTCCTCTAAATTTATTTTTTAGTTTAATGTTGTTGAGCTTTATTCCGTTTTTATATACGATTGTTCGGACGAAATTGCTTGCAAACATGCCATTAACGGACGATCTGAGTATTGCAGGTCATATTGAATGGTTTGATTTAATTAATGAAACCATACAGGCATTTTTGATAGTACCTTTGTTTGCTCTTTTCAATAAATGTATGCAGGATACAAAGAAATTTAGAAAAAGAATCTTTCAGTCGTTTTTAATTGTTAATGTTATTTATATATTATTTTCGGCTATAATTTTCATGCGTTGCAGGAATATTGTATTATCAATGGTTTTTGAACGTGTTTATGAAGTTACAAGATATCTTGAATTAGAAACGATTGGATTTATTATTTTTAATGTTGTTTGTTTTATAAACGTTCTGTTTGTTGTTCTGGAAAAACCATTATACATATATGCAATGATTATTTTAAAAACAATATTTACAATGATTGGCGATTTATTTTTGATCCCGAAGTTTGGAGTGAATGGGGTTGCGTATTCTAACATTGCAGTGGGTTCAGTATGCGTAGTATTGTGCCTGATCGCTGTATTCAGAGAACAATTAATAACAGTTTCCTTTAAATTTGATAAATCGTTTATAAAGGATTATTTGTTTATCGGACTATTCAGCGGATCCCAAATATTGTTAGATAACGTCTTATATTCTGCCATAGTATGTAAAATGGTTAATGCGGCAGCAGAGCAGGGGAACTATTGGACTGCAAATAATATAATATGGGGATTGATGCTTATTCCAATATTGGCGCTGGCAGAGATTATTAAAAAAGATTGCAAAGATAAATTAAACGCAGGAAAAATAAAGTATTATAACATTATAATAATATTAACGTTTATTATATGGCTGTGTTTTATTCCTATATTAAATCCGTTTTTGAAGAGTGTTATGGGAATTGAAAATTCTGAAACGATTAAGCATATATTAGTCGTCTTAATACCATTTTATCTTGCATACAGTTATACGGTTTTATTTGACAGTATATTAATCGGTTATGGTAAAACACAATATTGTTTTGCTATATCCGTGGTTGTAAATTTAATATATTATCCGATTGTGTATAGATTTATGTTAAAAGGCATATTTGTGCCGAATATAACATTCATTTGTATGATGTTTGGTTTTGGAATGGCAGTGCATTTGTGCTGCAGTATTATATGTTTTGTTATATACAAAAAATATTCATAAAAACCGGAAGAAAGCCAAGTTTTTATGTAATATTTATATGATAATATAATTCGGGAGTTAATAATGAAACAATATGAAAATACGGATAAATTGCTTGAAAAACTGATAGAGGATTCGGAAGAATATAACAGCATAACGATTCCGGATGGTGAAGCAAATAAAAGAAATTTGATTCGAGGGCTTATGAATGTACGCATGCCGAGGGCTGTTTCCAGCGAGCTGCTTGATCTGCAGGATAAATATCTGCAGGAGGATCTGGCGGCAAAAGGCGTCGTCGGGCTGCAGGATGTTCGGACTATAAAAGATCAGTATGGCAGCAGTTTTGTTTACGCAGATAAAATATCTCTGTGGCAGGGCGATATTACAAGATTAAAGGTAGGGGCGATAGTGAACGCTGCAAATTCTCAGATGCTTGGTTGCTTTATCCCTGGTCATCGCTGCATAGATAATGCAATCCACAGCGCCGCCGGTCTGCAGCTTCGGGAGGAGTGCAGCCATGTTATGAATAAGAAGCGGGTACGTTATGGAAATCAGTATAAAGAACCTGTGGGAACGGCTACGCTTACAAAGGCGTATAATCTGCCGAGCGATTATGTCATTCATACGGTCGGTCCGATCGTATACGGAGAGCTTACAGATTCTTTGCAGGAAGAATTGCGGAACTGTTATGTTAATGTGCTTAAATGCTGTGAGAAAAACGGGATAACTTCGGTGGCGCTATGCTGTATTTCAACAGGCGAATTTCATTTTCCGGCTGAGGAAGCGGCAAGGATCGCGGTGCAGACAGCGAAGGATTTTTTGCTGCGAGAAAATAATATTGAGCGTATAGTTTTTAATGTATTTAAAGACGATGACAGAAAAATATACGAAAAAATATTAAAGTTAGTTTAGCCGGGGCGTAAAGTTCCGGCTTTTTGCTGTTAATGGAAATATATCAAGATCATAAAAAATAAAACCTCCTGCAATATATAAAAGGCAACAGATCACAGGAGGTGTTTATGATAAGAATGTTAATGTGTGATTGCGAATCAATATATCATATGAAGATGTATTAAGCCGTTTCTTCCGCATTTCTGCCGCAGCATTTTTTATATTTTTTTCCGCTGCCGCACGGACAGGGATCGTTTCTGCCGATCTTAACGCCTTTTACAACTGTTTTTGATTTTTTATATTCTTTAGCTATTTCTTCGCGCTTTTCATTTGTGAGAATATTTGTCCATTCCGGTATTGTATACAGATAATCGGCGTTTGCGTCCAGCATATTAAAATAAAGTTTTTCCCAGTTTATATCGAGTTCAAATTCGGATTCCGGCGTCATATCTTCTATTTCGAGGGTATTGTTAAGGCTGTCTTTTATACCGTCCAGAAATCCCATAAAAATAGCTTCATCAACATTCAGCAGATTTGCCTGTTCCGATATGGAGCCGTGCATTTTTTCTTCAGGTTTTGATAATATAGATTCGTAGATCCTTTTTTCAGAGGATGAGTATTTTTCCCAGAATTCACCGAAAGTTTTATCTGTTTGTTTTTCATAAAGGTCGACCCAATCCTGATATAATGACATAAGTAAAATTTTCCTCCTAAAGTTTGAAATTTATTAAATCCGCCGGTAAAGGATTTCAGCGGATAATTGTGCCGGGGATGCGTTTTAAGTTTTTTATAAGCGGCAAACTGTAACCACAGGCATCTTTTTTGCAATATTAATATTCATTATAGCATGTGAATTGACATATGTCAGCAATATTGTTATGCTGAATTGAGAAATACAAAAAGACAGAGGTTTTGGGAAGCTATGGATAATGAAAAAGAATACTTATTTAATATAGTCTTGGTAGAGCCGGAGATACCGCCGAATACAGGCAATATAGCCCGCACGTGTGCGATAACGGGAGCGAAACTTCATTTAGTAAAGCCTCTTGGCTTTTCCATAGACAGCAAAATGCTGAAACGGGCGGGACTCGATTATTGGAACCATACGCATATTGAGATTCATGAAAATCTTGATGAATTTTTAGAAAAATACAGAAATAAAAAATTATATCTTGCAACTACTCACGGCGGAGTACGTTATACAAATGTAGATTTTGAAGCGGATTCTTTTATATTATTCGGCAAAGAAACAGCAGGACTGCCTAAGGAGTTTATAGCCGATCATCCTGATACGGCGATAAGGATTCCCATGGGAAACGATCCGGATCTAAGGTCACTGAATCTTTCTAATGCTGTGGCGGTAGTGCTTTATGAAGCGCTGCGTCAGCACGATTTTCCTGATTTGATATAAATTTTGTTAAAATAATACCAATTTAATACAAAAAAAGTGAAAGTTGATTGAGAAAGCAAAATCAATATGATATTATAAGTATAACAGGTAATTCATGTACGTTATACTGGTCAGTTGCACACTTTGATGAAGGAGTACACGATTAATGGAACTTTTTTTCGGACATGATCTAAATGTTGAGCAGACTCAGAAGCTGACGTTGTCGCAGGAGATGATTCAGTCTTTAAATATACTGCAGTTCAGCCAGGGCGAGCTTTTTGATTACGTTTACAGCGAAATGATGGAAAATCCTGTAATAGATGTAGACGAACAGGAGGTTTACATACAGTCTGCGGCAAGTGAAGATTCCGATTTAAGAAACGACGGTTTTGAAGATTCCGATTTTTACGGCGACGGCAATGATTTTGCGGGCGGCACAGAAGATAAATCCTGGGATGTGGAAAGTTGGGCGGATTATACGAGCCGTATGAATTACTATGACGACAATTATTACGGCAGGTATTCATATGATTCTTATTCCGGCGACGCTTATGAGTATAGCGCGGTCTGCGATATTACTCTTGAGGATAATCTCATAACTCAGATGGAGCTTTGTGATGTTTCCTACGCTACTAAAGCGATAGGAATGTACATTATACAGAGTCTGGATGAGAACGGATACATGACGTGCACCACAAAAGAGATCGCTGAAGAACTCAATGTTTCTGAGATCAGAGTAAAGGAAGCTTTAGAAGTAATATGGACGTTTGATCCCGTAGGAGTAGGAGCTATGGATCTGTGCGAATGCCTGGAGCTTCAGCTTAAGGCAATAGACAGACTTACCGAGCCTATGAAGATCATCGTAAGGAATCACCTGGAGGATATCGCCACGAATCGTCTGTCTGTTATAGCCAGAGATGTGGGTATATCTATTTATAAAGTGCAGGATTGTGCAGATCTTCTCAGATCCCTTGAGCCAAAGCCGGGACGTATGTTCGCTGCAAGCGAGTCCACAAAATATATTATACCTGACGTAAACGTAGAGAATCACAACGGCAGTTTCACTGTGATGATGAATAAAGCTACGTCGCCTAAGGTCATTATAAGAAACGAATATCGTCGGATGCTTCAGGAATCAGATAAAAATTCAAATGTAGCGGTATTTTTATCTGACAGGTTTAATACAGCGCTGTGGCTTATAAAAAGCATAGAACAGAGAAAAGAAACTATTTTAAAAGTAACGGAAGCAATAGTGAACAGGCAGCAGGAGTTTTTCCTGAACGGAAAACAGGGCTTTAAGCCTGTTACTATGAAAGAAATTGCTGAAGAAATAGGTATTCATGAGTCAACCGTAAGCAGGGCTGTGAACGGAAAATATGTCCAGTCTGCTCAGGGTATATTCGAGCTCAGGTACTTTTTCTCTGGAAGCAGCCGTTATGTGGGCGCAAACGGGGAGCAGGCGTCGTCTGAGTCGCTTAAGACTATGATATCCCGTCTTGTAGAGTCAGAGGACAGAACCATGCCGCTGAGCGACAGGTCGATAGCTGAGGCTATCATGATAACAGGAGTGAAGATTTCACGCAGGACTGTGGCAAAATATCGTGAGGAATTGGGCATTCCGTCTTCTTCCGTGAGGAGAAGAGTAAAGTAGATTCAATTCGGGAGGTTGATTATGTTAAAAGTTGCAATTAATGGATTTGGTAGGATCGGAAGAAATTTTATGAAGATCGCTACAGAGCGAGATGTGGATTTTGAAATAGTCGCTATAAACGACTTAACAGACCCTGCGACTCTGGCTCATTTGCTGAAATACGACAGCTGTTACGGCATATTTGATGCCGATATAAAAAGCAGCGATAATTCCATCAGCGTAAACGGAAAGGAGATAACAGTCCTTTCCGAAGCCGACCCGGAAAAACTGCCGTGGAAAAGCATGGATATAGATATAGTACTCGAATCTTCCGGAAAGTTCGCTTCAAGAGCCGGCGCGGAGAAACACATGAAAGCGGGAGCGAAGAAGGTTATAATCGGAGCCCCGGCAGCGGATGCGGACGCTATGATCGTTATCGGCGCGAACGACGAAATATACGACGGAAGCAAGCACAATATAGTTTCAATGGCTTCATGCACCACTAACTGCATGTCGCTGTTCTCAAAGGTAATAGACGAAACTTACGGAATAAAAAGAGGCGTAGTAACTACGGTTCACGCTTATACCAACGACCAGAGGATTCTGGATCAGCCGCATAAAGATCTGCGCAGAGCGAGAGCTGCAGCAGTATCAATGATTCCTACTACAACAGGCGCAGCCAAAGCGGTAGGTCTGGTGCTGCCGCATCTTAAAGGCAGGCTCGCTGGAAGCGCTATAAGAGTGCCGGTGGAAGCGGTTTCTCTGTCAGATGTTGTATTCGAGCTTGAGAAAGCAGTTACAGTAGAAGAAGTAAATTCCATGCTGAAAGAAAAGGCTGAGGGGGAACTAAAGGGCTTTATGGGATACAGCGAAGAACCTCTTGTATCCGTAGATTATAAAGGCGAGCAAAATACATGCGTTATAGACGCATTATCTACATTAGTAATAGATCAGACCATGCTAAGAGTAGTCGCATGGTACGATAACGAATGGGGCTATGCAGGCAGAATCAGCGATCTTATTCAGCTTATGATAAAGCGCGGAGGCGTACGTTAATTATGAAAAAGACCGTAAAAGATATAGATGTAAAAGGCAAAAAAGTATTCGTAAGATGTGATTTTAACGTGCCTGTAGATGAAAATGGAAATATAACGGACGACAGGAGGATAGCGGGCGCGGCGCCTACTATCGAATATCTTATCGAACAGGGAGCAAAAGTTATCCTCGCTTCTCACATGGGAAGACCAAAAGGGAAGCCCGATATGAAATATTCTCTCAAAGTCGTTGCAGACAGACTTTCTGAGATTATCAGTAAAAAAGTCACGTTTGTAAGCGAACCTGAGGTAGTGGGAGAAAAAACAAAAGCCGCAGCTGCGGCGCTTGCCGATGGCGAAGTTCTTCTTATAGAAAACGTAAGATTCAGAGAAGAAGAAACCAAGAATATGCCTGAGTTCAGCGCAGAGCTTGCAGAGCTTGCAGAAATTTTTGTAAACGATGCGTTCGGTACGGCTCATCGTGCTCACTGTTCTACTGCGGGTATCGCAGAGCATATGCCAGCTGTCAGCGGGTTTCTCATGGAAAAAGAAATCAGATTCTTTGGAAATCTCATGGAAGCTCCGGAAAGACCGTTTACGGCTGTTTTAGGCGGAGCAAAGGCAGGAGATAAGATACCGCTGATAAAAAATCTGCTGGATAAGGTAGACAGGATAATAATAGGCGGAGGCATGGCGTTCACTTTTCTGAAATCCATGGGAAACGAAATCGGTTCTTCTCTTTTGGAGGAAGATAAGATCGCTCTTACGGCAGAGCTTCTTGCAGAGGCGAAAGAAAAAGGCGTTGAGCTTTTGCTGCCGGTGGATGTAGTATGCGCGTCGGAATTTAAAAACGATTCGCCGTCTGAAATATGCAGCGCAGACGCGATACCTGCCGGTAAGATGGGATTAGATATCGGGCCAAAGACCTGCCAGATTTACAGAAATGCAATTTTAAATTCTTCCTCCGTGGTATGGAACGGACCTATGGGTGTATTTGAGATGGATAATTTTGCAGCGGGTACCAAGGCTGTGGCTCAGGCGCTTAACGACTGCAGCGGAGTTACGGTGGTCGGCGGCGGCGACAGCGCGGCGGCGGTACGAAAGTTTGATCTCGAAGCAAATATTTCGCATATTTCGACGGGAGGAGGCGCTTCTTTGGAATTTTTAGAGGGTAAGACTCTTCCTGGAGTAGATTGTTTGCTGGATAAATAGAGCAATAAAGATAGGAGTTAATTTATGAGAAAGCCTTTTATTGTTGCAAATTGGAAGATGAACATGCTGGTAGAGGATTCCGTGCAGTATGGAGAAGATCTCGTTGAAAAACTTAAAAGAGAAAACGTTGATCTGAAAAAAGTCGATGTTGCCATATGCGTGCCTTATATTCATATGGCGGCGCTTAAAGTTATCTTTGTGCTGAGAAATATCTGCGTGGGCGCGCAGAATATGCATTACGAGCAGAGCGGAGCTTACACCGGCGAAATATCTCCGGCAATGTTGAGCGATATGGGAATAGAATGCTGCATAATCGGACATTCGGAACGCCGTCAGCATTTTAACGAAACCAGTGAAGCCTGCGCTAAAAAGATAAAGGCTGCTGTAATGGGAAATATCCGCCCGATTCTTTGCGTAGGCGAAACCCTTAACGAAAGAGAGAGCGGTCGATATAAAGACGCGGTTGCGGATATGCTTAAAACTTCTCTGGAAAATATTACAGAAGCCGAGATTTTAAAGACGGTTATAGCTTACGAGCCTCTGTGGGCAATAGGCACAGGCAAAACGGCAACTTCCAAGCAGGCTAACGAAATGGCTGCTTTTGTGAGATCCGTTATTGCTGAAAAATACGGCAAAGATATTGCTGATCAGGTTATTATTCAATACGGCGGAAGCGTTAAGCCCGATAATATAAAAGAAATTATGTCTATGAGCGATATAGATGGAGTTTTAGTGGGCGGCGCAAGTTTGAAAGTAGACGATTTTGTTAAGATAGTAAATTTTGATCCTGAGATAGTTGGGAAGACGGAATAATATTATAAAATAAAACAGGCATGGACGATGATTTTTTGTAAGTTATCGCTACACATGAAAAAAGCTGCCTTATGATTGGGCAGCTTTTTTCATTTATTCATCAGTTGTATCTTCTAAAATATGTGACGGAGATGTATTTGATTCTGTTAATTCTTCTACGCTGCGAAGAGTGCGGTTAATTGCTCTTGTGCGAGTACCAATCATTTCATCTAATGTTTTATCGGCAGTTTGAATCTGCTTGCGAGCTTTGTTAAGCGTTTCTTCAAATTTATTAAATTGTGATTTTACAGCACGAAGAGTATTCCATACATCTTGTGATTTTTGTTCGATTGCAAGTGTTTTAAAACCTATTTGCAGAGATGCAAGGAACGCTGAAAGCGTTGTCGCACCAACTGCCGTAATTTTATATTTATCGCGTAGTTCTTCAAATAATGCTGCATTTTGAACTACTTCTGCGTATAGTCCTTCGGTAGGTAAAAACATTAATGCAAAATCCGTAGTTTTGGGCGGTACTATATATTTGTCATGAATATCTTTTGCGAAAGAACGTATTTTAGTTGTAAGCGAATGTCTTGCTTCCTCAATTGCTTTTTTATCATCAGCATCAAGTAATCGGTTATAATCTTCAATTGGAAATTTGCTGTCAATCGGCAGAAGCAGTGGTGTGTCGCCATTTCCCGGAAGTTTTACGGCAAATTCTACACGTTTACCATCTTTAATCTCTACGTTTATTTCATATTGGCTCGGAGCGAGAATATCAGATAATAATTTTTCAAGACGAACTTCACCATATGTACCGCGTTCCTTTACATTCATAAGAGCATTTTTGAGTGATTTAGCATCGGCAGCAAGGGCTTTCATTTCACCAAGCCCCTGACCAACGCTTTCAAGTTGTTTGCTGACTAGTTCAAAGGATTGGGAGAGACGGGCTTCAAGTGTTTGTTGCAGTTTTTCATCTACCACACCTTGTATTTGTTCAAGTCGTTTTTCATTACTTTCTTGTAATGTATTCATTTTTCTTTCAAGTGTAGCGTTAATTTTTTCGATATTTTCAGTGTTGGCACGTTGAATAGCGGAGAGGCGATTATCAACCTGTTCTCCAAATGTGTGAAGTTGGTTGTTTTGTTCTTCACGACTGGTTTGTAATGCAGTTTTTACGGTTGAGCTAATTCGGTCGTTACTTTCTGTACCAGATTTTTGAATGGCTATTAATTGTATTTCCATTTGTCTTTGAAATTCAGAAAGCTGTCGATTTACTTCATTGCGGTTTAATGATAGCGTTTCTTGAATACTTTTCTGGATAACATCAAAACGATTAAATTGTTCAGTTGTGCCGCTTGCAATTTGTTTTTGCACGCCGTCACGCTGTTCTTCAGCAGTATTTTTTAATAAAGTTTTTATTGTGCTAATGTCGGATGTCTTGCGTCCTATAATCTGTAATACAATAACTACTAAAAGCATAACAATTGTTGTAATACCTAAAATATTTGGTAGTGTCATTTGTAATTTTCTCCTGTTATAATTTTTAAATTTATAAGATAATTTAATTATATTTAATTCCGAAGAAATTTAGAAATTAAGAAACTTTTGTTAGTTTAATAGTAAGTGTATTCATTGATCCGTGTACAGTTAATGTAGCGCCTGAGTTAAACTTTGCATTATTAAAACTTTGAGTGTAAAAATCGTCACTTGGAGATCCCATAATGAGATTTACATAATTTTTCCAATCGTCACTATGAACATTTCCACTGCCAGATACCCATGTGATATTATATGTACCAGCAGGGAAATCTTTGCCCGCAACATAATTTCCGTTTGAGAAAGTATATGTCTTTTGTTCAGTTGGTGCAGTAGGCGTTACCGGAGTCGTAGGCTGAACGGGTGTTAATGTTGTACTTGAAGAAATGTTTACTGTATTTGTATAAGCGTCCCAGTCAACATTTTGTCCGAGGGCAGAAGCTACAGCTCTGACAGGCAGATATGTAGTACCATTATATACAAAAGGTTCAACATAATTACCGTTAGCATCTGTCGGAGTAATAGTTTTTCCGTTTACTTTTATAAGTATATTTTTATAAGTTGCTGATAGTGATGTCGTTCCTGTGATAGCAAATGCGCTTAATAATGTTGAACAAAGGAATACAGATACAATTATCCCCATGATGAAACCTTTTAATTTTTCTTTTTTCATTTTATACCTCCATTTTATGATATTTGAATTATTTAATGAAAATTTATATTAAATGTATAACGATCGCTTAAAAGTTAATATTATGATGTTAAATTCATATATTTAATATATACGCATGGAATAGTAATTTCTGCATTCATTGTGTAAGTATATGTATATAATCCGACATATATTGTATAAAATTTGGCTAAATTCTGTATTGCATTTGTTACAAATCATATTTTTCTCCATATTAACTAAGATGAGTGATAATTATAAAAACTATATAAATATTGAGTTTTTATATTGAAATTATAGTGTTTTTTTATAAGAGATTAAGCGATGTAGATACATGATAATATATACTTTCGTGTTTAATATAGCATATAAAGAATATAAAATCAACTTTATAGAATATAATTTAGGCTGCATAGAATCTGTATTAAAAATTGATAATAATGTATTATTTTGATACAGAGGTAGATTTCAATGAGTGATGTAAAAATAAAACTTGGCAAGAGAATAAAACAGCTCCGCAATATGCGAGATATGACACAGGAAAATCTTGCAGAGGCTGCAGATTTGTCAATAAGTTTTTTAGGTAATGTTGAAAGAGGAAATAGTAGTCCAACAATAGAAACCTTAAAGAAAATAGCGGATGCTCTTGATGTTACATTAAGCGAACTTATGAATTTTGATTCAGATATTAAAACTGAGGATGGACAAAAATCTATATTGCTGCATCGTATTTTATTAGAATATACTAATAAGATAGAACAGTTATACAAAAATTAATGTTATATTTAAGAATTATGAAGAGGAATAAACATGCAAAAAATTATTTGTTTCGACAATTCAGATAGTAAAAATATATGGTTCAGCAACTGGTATCTTTCGGATTTTGAAATAGGCGGAAAGAAGTTTGCTTCTATCGAGCAGTATATGATGTTTGAAAAGGCTATGAGTTTTAAAGATGTGGAAACGGAGGAAAAGGTAATGGAAATTACTGATGCGGCGGAGATAAAAGCATTGGGCAGACAGGTTAAGAATTATGACGACAGGCTTTGGAACGGACGCAGACAGTTAGTGGTTTATAATGGTCTGTTGGCAAAATTCGGTCAGAATCCGGGGCTTTTGAAAAAGCTGCTTGATACTGGCAGCGCGATACTTGCCGAGTGCGAGCCTTCGGACAAGATATGGGGGATAGGAATGGCTCTAAATGATGAGCGATGCATGGATCAGGCAAAGTGGCAGGGTCAGAATCTTTTAGGATATACATTGATGGAAGTGAGGTCTGCCCTTCAACATGATTAAAATATTAATATATATAATTATAATAGTGATGTATATATTAATGTATTATACGGTAATTTTATACAATATTGAAAACTGCCAACAGATTATTATTCTGTTGGCAGAAAATTTTATGTAAACTTTATTTTTAATTATTTAAGATTTTCTACCATGCGCACTGCAATTGCGAGAGCCTGTTCGCGCGTAGCGTTTGCATAATGACGGGCTTCCTCGGCGGAAGTAGTGTTTTTCGGAGCGAAATTGTTATTTCCCACACCGTTTACGATCTTGTTTGCCGCCATAAAGTACACGCTGTCTTTAGCCCAGCCGGATATGCGGAGATCGTCGTTAAAAGCGTCAGGTTTGCTGTAATTCAGCGGAAAATCTGAATCTTCAGTTAAGGACCAGCCCGGAATCGTAGAACGTTTAAAGACGCGGGTCAGCATAGTGGCAGCCTGCTCGCGGTTGAGAAGACCGTTAGGCGTAAACGTGGTTTTAGATGTGCCGTCGGTTATACCGACGTTATAGGCTTTAAGCATTTCAGTATCTTTACAGTCGGTAAACGGGTTTACGGTCGCAGGGAGAGCTTTTGTTGCCGACAGGTTTTCGTATACTTTGACTGCGACTGCTGCAAATTCCAGTCGGGTGATAGGCTCTGTCATTACTGCGTTTTTTAATATATCCGGAACCAGACCGAGTTCTTCTGCCTTTTCAAGTTCGATGCCGGCCCATTCGCTTGTAATAGGTTTGATATTCAGACCGGAAACGGCTTTGATATCTGCGCCGGGCCAATCTCCTTTTCTGCCGTCTTTGTCTGTTAAGCGCACGTAGCGGAACTTGCTGCCTGCAGGGACTTTTCCGTTAAGATCTATACCGGCAGTAGAACCGGAAGTCGTTCCGACGTCGTACCAGGTGGAAAGATCGCTGCTGACTTCTACTTTCGTGGCTTCGACCCAGTCGCCGGTTTCAAATACATAAATATCAAGACCGTCGCCGTCGAAGATATTAATATTAAATTCCAGCACGAGCACGCCGTGAGCGCCCATGCATAAGTCGGGCTTGTCTTCGTCGTACATGCCAATAACCGTGTTGGGATCTTTATTTTCTTCATGATCCGTCCACGGATCGCCCGGCGTGAAGGATACCACGCGGGAAGCCCATGCGCCTTCCGGTACGATGAGTTTGGTTCCGTTTCGGTCGGTAAATTCATAGTCCTGAGCATAGGAAAAGGATACCATAGTTAAGATCATTGCAAGCGCAAGAACCATGGATATTAATTTCTTTTTGATTTTCATATTTTCTCTCCTGTTTGTTATAGAGTTTAGTAAAACTTTAATATGATTATATCACTTTATTAAAATATTTGCAGGCTTACTTTATATAAATTTTTAACTTTAATATTTTTCATAAAATAATGTTAATAAAACGTGCAGAATTGTAAAGTTGCGTTGATAGTATTGTTCTATTAAAAATACTATAATGTGGGTAAATAATAAAGGAGGGAAAAATGAGTTTAGGAAATAATTTATTTAATATAACCCGTTGTGCTATTAAATCATCTTCTTTATAACAGCATTATAATCAATAAATAGTATTTAATGTTATAAATAACGCAATATACTTCT
>JAAVYD010000180.1 GCA_022790955.1 Bacillota bacterium | reverse complement strand
GGCCACTAAAACCAATATTTTCAAGAAGGAGTTCCCAGAGAGGTTTATTGACTGCGGCATAGCGGAGTCTAACATGATAGGCATTGCCGCGGGCCTTGCCGCCTGCGGGAAAATCCCCTTTGCGGCTTCCTTTGCCATGTTCGCGGCGGGCAGGGCTTTCGAGCAGGTGCGCAACTCTGTGGGGTATCCCCACCTGAACGTGAAGGTTGCCGGATCCCACGCGGGCATTTCTGTGGGAGAAGACGGGGCCACCCACCAGTGCTGCGAGGACATTGCCCTGATGCGCGCCATCCCCGGCATGGTAGTGCTCAACCCTGCCGACCATTATGAGATGGTGGACGCGGTGAAGGCAGCCGCAGCCTATAAAGGCCCGGTTTACCTGCGCCTGGGCAGGCTGGCGATAGAAAGCTGCACAGAAGATGCTGCCGAGCCTTTTGAACTGGGCAAGGGGCGCACCCTGCGGGAAGGGGGCGATATTGCCATTGTAGCCACCGGACTGATGGTGGGGGAGGCCCTAAAAGCCCATGAGGCCCTGAAGGCGTCCGGCATCCATGCCAGGGTCATCGACATCCACACCATCAAGCCCATTGACAGGGAGCTGCTTATCAAAGCGGCCAAGGAGACAGGGCGCGTTGTCACCGTGGAGGAGCACAGCGTTATTGGCGGCCTGGGAGAGGCTGTCTGCGCCTGCCTGTGCGAGGAGTGCCCTGTGCCTGTCACCAGAATCGGCGTAAACGACGTGTTCGGACACTCCGGCCCGGCTGTGGATTTGCTCAAGGAGTTCGGCCTCAGTGCGGAAAACATTGAAGCCACTGTGAAGAAAGTGCTGGGGAAATAAAGGCTGCCGAAGCCGGCCTCCCGCCCCACGGGCAAGGCCCGGGGGCCTTGCCGCCCGCAAAGCGCGCCGCCAGGCGGAGCGTGGGGCGGGGGCTGGAGCAGCAGGGCCTTTATGGGGGAATCCCTCCAGGAAGGAGCGGGTTTATGGCAGATATCACCATCCGGGAGGCGCGGGCAGAGGACGCCCAGGCCCTGGCCCGGCTGAACCGGGAAGAAATGGGCTATGGCT
>JAAVYD010000045.1 GCA_022790955.1 Bacillota bacterium | reverse complement strand
TTAAGCTCCCAAGCGCCGAAGATACTTGGTGGGAGACTGCCTGGGAAAATAGGTCATTGCCGGTTTGGTTAAAGAGGAATCACAATTTGTGGTTCCTCTTTTATATATACAGAAATTATTTATTTTGACTAAGACTCCCGCCAAGGTGGAATTCTGCGCATTTTACACTGTGGCAGCGAAGAATATAGAGGTGATTACTATGACAGAATACAGAAGATCTGCGCATAGTTTTTACGATATCAAATATCATTTGGTTTGGATAGATGAAGCGATCGCAGAATATATCCGAAATCAGGAATTAAAAGAAGAAGGGATGATTTTGAGATAAACAGACTTTAGGAGGCTTTTAGCCGCAAGTCAGTATGAATCATGAATAACAAATAAGGTGTGAATATGAAGACAATTAAAATCCGGGACAGAAATAAAATCTTAATAGAACAGCTTATAGAAGTTTGGGAGAAATCTGTTAAAGCGACTCATTTATTTTTATCAGAAGGTGAGATAGAAAATATTAAGAAATATATTCCTCAGGCATTAAAGAATATTTCTGATTTAATTATTAAAACAGATAAAAATAAAACGCCTATTGCTTTTATGGGGATAGAAATGCAAAAATTAGAAATGTTGTTTATATCGCCGGAATATATAGGAAAGGGAATAGGAACTGAACTTCTGCAATATGCGATTGCCAATTATGACGTAAATGAATTATGTGTAAATGAACAGAATCCGATAGCAGGAGAATTTTATAAGTACATGGGGTTTAAGGTATATGAAAGAAGTGATATTGATGAACAGGGGAATCCATATCCTGTATTATACATGAAATTGATTTAAAAGAATGACTTTAAATCTCGTTATGAATATTGATAAATTATATATTGATTATTATCAGCTTGCATACAATCTCAGTTATCTAAATTTACAATGTTCTTTTGCATATATTTATTATGGTTTTTGCAAAATTGATTTAGAATTACGGAAATATATTTGGATGGGTGAAACAGACATATTATCAGTTTTATGCGAATCGTTTAGTTTTTTCGCAGAAAGATAAGGAGTTTATTAATGTAACTTATAATTATACAAATAGATTTTTATATATGTATAAATACAGGAGTTTACTGTATGTATTATGTTTCTTTTGCTGATGTTAAATTAATAGATTTTTATTGTTGGATAATAATAGTGATAAATATGTGTTGCATCGGGTTATCAGGCTTATTATTTTCAGCAAATATTTTTGTTAGTGAAAATTGAAAATTATTAAACTTAAATATAATGTTTTTATAAGTGCAGATTATAAATAGAAAAGAACAGCAGACTGGCGATAAGGTCTGCTGTTCGTAATTTTAAGAAAGTAATTAATCGGATTTTAAAGTATGATGCTGTTCCGTCTGTTTCTTATATTTTGGATGCAACCATTAATATTACTGCGCACAATATGAATATTATTAATAGATATTTCCATATAAATTTTATCCATTTTTCATAAGGTACATTTGCTATGGCAAGACCGCCCATTACTACTGCGCTGGTTGGGGTTATGAGGTTTATAAGTCCGCATGAACACTGGAAGGCTGTTATTATAAGGGCACGACTGGTTCCGGCAAAATCGGCGAGAGGCGCGAGTACAGGCATAGACAAAGTTGCAAGGCCTGAGGTAGACGGAATAAGAAACGACAGTGGGATGAATATTAGATAGTCTATTAATATAAATGTTGCCGAGCCTGCGCTTGAAAGCAGCATTTCGCCGTAGTTCAGGATTGTATCTGTAATAGTTCCGTCGTTCATTATTACAGTGATACCGCGGGATATACCGATTATAAACGCTACTCCAAGCATTTCCGCCGCGCCTTCAATGACTCCGTCGATAATGTCCTTTTCTCCAAGTCCGTAGATAAGACCGGTTATTATTGCCATTAAAAGAAATAAAGCGGAGAGCTGCGGAAACCACCAGCCTAAAGACGGCAGAAACGTTATGCCCATATCTTCAAAAGGAATTACAGCGTATATCATTATGATAAACGTGAGTGCGAAAACCGTAAGTGCTATTTTCCTTTTGCCTGTAAGCTCAGGTTTTTCTCCGTCATGATTTGAAAACATAGCGACATGCTCGTTATGCAGTTCGGCTACATAGGAAAGTTCGGGATTTTTTTTCACACATTCCGCATAACGCATGACGTAATAGATAGAGATAGCAAGACCTGATATTAATATTATAAGCCTGACTATGATACCGTCGCCCATGCTGACTCCTGCAAAGCCGGAGGCGATGCCGGTAGCGAACGGGTTTACGGTTGATCCTAAGACGCCAATGCCTGCCCCTATCATTATAACGGATACGGCTGTTATCGCGTCGTAGCCAGCCATTATAAATATCGGCATGAGCAGCGTATAAAAAGCAATAGTTTCTTCTGCCATTCCGAAAGTCGTGCCGCCCAGAGCAAAGAGTATCATAAGGATAGGAATCATCCATTTTTCTTTGCCGTTCATTAATTTTAATATATTATATACGCCGGCTTCCAGAGCTCCTGTTTTGTTCATTACGCCTAAAAACGCGCCGACCATTAATATGAAGGCAGCTATGTCTATTGCGTCATAAAGTCCTTTAAACGGAGCCAGCAGTACGTCGCCGATGCCCTGACCTGTTCGTTCTGTGTGATGGTACGTGCCGGATATGGGTTCTTCTCCGCTGTCGGTCATTATCTTGTCGTACTGCCCGGCGGGTATTATCCATGTGAGGACCGCCATTACCATTATCAGTATGACGAGTATCGTGAAAGCCTGAGGCATACGAAATTTTTTCAGCATATAGATCAGCCTCGCTTTATCCCATAGTGGCGACTAACAGGGCTTTTATAGAATGCATTCTGTTTTCCGCTTCATCGAATACGACGGAGTGTTTGCCTCTGAATACTTCGTCGGTAACTTCGCAGATATCAACGCCTTTTTCATGCCATTCGGCAGCCAGTCTTGTATTGAAGTTGTGGAAAGACGGCAGGCAGTGCATGAAGATAACGTCTTTGTTTCCTGTGCTTTCGAGCATATCGGTTGTTACTTTATAAGGTGTAAGAAGTTTTACACGTTCCGGAATCATAGCTTCTTCACCCATGGAAGCCCATATATCAGAGTAGATAACATCGGCATTTTTAATGACTTCAATATCATCTTTTACTTCGATAGTAGCGCCTGTTTCTTCGCAGACTGCTTTTACTTTCCGTATTATTTCGCTGTCGAGATTATTAATGAGAGTCTGCGGACCGTAAGCGACAAAGTGCATTCCCATCTTTGCACAGCCGTACATCCATGCGTAAGACATATTATTTCTTACATCTCCGATAAACGCGACTTTACATTTATCAAGAGGCTTTGCGATGTGCTCCTCCATAGTGAGCATGTCCGCCAGGATCTGGGTAGGGTGGTCTGCATCTGTAAGACCGTTCCACACAGGTATACCGGAATATTTAGCGAGATCTTCAACGATACGCTGATCGAAACCTCTGTATTCAATACCGTCAAAGAATCTTCCCAGTACTTTTGCGGTATCTTCGATAGATTCTTTCTTACCCATTTGAGAACTTCCAGGATCTAAAAATGTGACGTGCGCTCCCTCGTCATGGGCAGCCACTTCAAAGGCGCATCTCGTTCTCGTGGAAGTTTTTTCAAATATCAAAACTATATTTTTTCCGTCGAGGGCTTTGTCCTTTATGCCCGCGCGTTTTTTTGACTTCAAGTCGCGAGCAAGGTCTAATAAATATCTGATCTCTGCCGGAGTCAGATCCATCAGAGTTAAAAAACTTTTTCCTTTTAAATTAACTGCCATAAATTCCTCCTTTAAATTTATAAAAAATTTTATTTTAATGTTTTATATTAATGTGTTTGGCGTGCTGCGAAAAAGACTGATGCAAATATACATACTAAATATGCAGGATATCTGCAGACTTTCTCAGCTAAATTCATATAACCGGATTTATTCTCTTACGAGCGGCATGCTCATGCAGCGCGGACCGCCTCTGCCTCTGCTCAGTTCGGAACTTGGTATTATATGGGTTTTGATTCCGTATTCCTGAAGAACTTCGTTTGTAGCCGTATTTCTTGAATAAACTATAACTTCACCCGGCGCCACAGCCAGCGTATTGGAACCGTCGTTCCACTGTTCTCTTGCGGCGTCTATCGGATGTCCTCCGCCGCATTTTATAATAGTAACTTCCGGCAGGTCGAGCTGTCTTTTCAGCATATTCTGCAGATTATCATGATTTTCGCGAATGGACAGCTTTCCGTTATCGTTCATTTGCAGTACAAAGAAATTCATCTGTTCGCTTAAATTGTAGTGTACTGTAAACTTATCGTGATCAACCATAGTGAAAACGGTATCAAGATGCATAAAACTTCTGTGCTTAGGGATATCAATAGCGATGATTTTCTTGAAACTTGTACCGGCTTTAGGATTTAGAATATTTTTCGCATAGTTTTCTATGGCGTAAGGCTGGGTTCTTTCGGAGATTCCTACCGCAATGGTTTCTTCGTTAAGAATCAGAATATCACCGCCTTCTATTGTTGAATCGCAGGCGCCGCTTATGGCTTCGCAGCCCGCATAGTCGGCAGCCATAGGCGTGTAGGTATCCCTGTTAAACCAGATAGGAACATTTTTATATTCAGGATGATATTTGAATATATATTTTGCAAAAAGGGTTTCCCTGTTTCGCGTAACTGTCGACATCCTGTGGATTGAAACTCCATTTCCGGCGCATGCAAAAGGATCTCTGGTAAAATACAGATTCGGCATCGGATCTATAAGAAACGGATAGGTATCTTCCAGGAAATCCGTTAGGTTTTTTTTGGAGTATTCTTTTATATCCGATTTTCTGATACCTGAGATCATCTGCGTGATAAGAGCTTCGTCTTTAAGCTGGTCAAAGTGTTCAAATATCAGCTCTGTTCTTTTATCGCCTCGTATGCCGGCTTCGTATATAAATTCACGTATAAACTGATTTCTTACATCTTTATCTTTAATAGATTCAGCGATAAGATCCGTAAGATAAACCACCTCGGCTCCGCATTTTTTCAGAACGGAAGCGAATTCATCATGCTCCTGCTGGGCAACCTCTAAAAAAGGGATATCATCGAAAAGAAGTCTGTCCAGATATTCCGGCACTAAATTTTCCAATTCACGGTTTGGCCGAAACAACAGAACTTTTTTTAATGGCTCGACTTCTGAGTATATATGGATAGCGTCTTTATGATTTTGACTGACGTTCATATGTTTCTCCTTTCAAATTTTTTGTTACAGGATTATTGTTTTCGGTGATTTGGAAAATATGCATTATCATGATATAATGATTTTAAAATTTCAGACGACTATTTCAGAATGCCTTACAAAATGATTTTATTTTATGTTTATTTTATACTTTGCGGAAAATTTATATTAATATTTATTTAATTTATTAAAAATAAATATTACCAAATATGGATTTAATTGTATGATTTTGCTTCAATAATTTTTTCTGCTGAGATTTAATTAATTTGTAAATTTATATAATTCATGATTAAAATAGCGTCTAACGGTGTATATAATGGTAGGAGGTAATATAAATGGGAAAGAAAGAAGAAGCTGCTGAAAGACACAGCAAAGGATTTAACTGTACTCAGGCTGTCGTGTGTTCATTTTGCGATGAACTCAATATCTCAGAACAGGAAGCGTTTAAGCTGGCGGAGGGCTTTGGATTTGGAATGGGAGCTAAGGAGGTCTGCGGAGCGGTTTCAGGTATGCTGATGGTAGCGAGTTATCTGTCAAGCGATGGTAATCTCGATAAACCTGCAACCAAGCAGAAAACATATAAGGTGATGCGAGAACTGCAGGAAGAATTTTTTAATAAGAATACTTCTATATATTGCAGAGAATTACTCGGAGGTCCGGGACAGCCGAAACTGAGAAGCTGCAGAGGCTGCGTGGAAGATGCTGCTGAGATATTGGAAGCCAAATTCTTCGCAGAAAAATAAAATATTCATATCTTGCCAAACCATAACAAAAGCACCGCATAAGCGGCGCCGATGTTATGGTTTTAAATTGTTATAATCGCATTTTTGGCATTGAGCCATTACGTTTTCACTATTTTCTTTATGAAAGAAATCTGCTCATTTGCAGATACTTTGGAGAATAGGCACAACGGATATGCCTTTATCCGTAAGGGAGCATTCTAAGCGAGGAGGTATTTCATTGTAAGATTTTATGACTGCAATGTTGTCTGCGATTAAATTTTTTAATGTAGATGCCAAAACAGCGTCCGTATTTATCATTTCATTACGTATATGATTGTATCTGAGTACGTTTTTTCATTTAAAATGCAGATAACCCGTGATTTCCATTTTCCGCCGAATATTTAAAGCCTGTGTTCCAGAGGGCATCTGATATTAGATTTTAGTTTTTTCTGATACTCCGTTTCTCTATAATGCAGTATAGCGCGAGGACTTATATCCTTAAAGTCGCTAATGAATTTCTTTATATTTTCTGCTTTATAAGCTCAGATACTATTATGATGTCGCATTAAAGATAACACAATATCAGATTTTATGAAACTGTTTAATAAATCTTGTAATAATGAATGTAAACTCCCCGCTCTATTAATATAGAAGCGGGGAGTTATCTGCGACGAAACGTCCTGATTTTGAGTTAGTTCAGTTCATACATCTGAAATATTAATATACTACTTGTTAATGACTTTCGCAAGCGTGGCAAATAATTTTTCTACGTCCAGCGGTTTTGCAAGATGACTGTTCATTCCGGCATCAAAGGCGGCTTTTTTGTCTTCCTCAAAAGCGTTGGCTGTCATTGCGATAATAGGGATATTTGCAAGTTTTTTATTTTCAAGAGAACGTATAGCTTTGGTTGCTTCGTAGCCATCCATAACGGGCATCTGTATGTCCATAAGAATTAAATCGTAAAATCCTGGTTCAGATGAACGGATTTTTTCAACAGCAATAGAGCCGTCTTCAGCTTCGTCTATGTTTAATCCCACTTCTGTTAAAATTTCCAGTGCAATTTCTCTGTTCAGTTCGTTGTCCTCTACAAGCAAAATTCTTTTACCATTAAAATCAAATTGGTGTTCTTCTGTTTCTGCGTGTTGCGGCATAATGACTTTTTGTCCGGTAGCCTTTGACAGCGCGCTCTGAAGATCGGACATAAATACAGGTTTATTACAGAAAGCGTTTACGCCGGCTTCCCGTGCTTCTTTTTCGATTTGAGTCCAGTCATAAGCTGTAATAAGAAGTATAGGGACTTGATTTCCTGCAACTGAGCGTATCTGCCGCGCGACTTCTATACCGTCCAGATCCGGAAGCCGCAGGTCTATAATATATGCGCCGAAGGCTTCGTTTATATCGATTGCCTGCTTTGCTCTGAGTACAGCTTCTTTGCCGGACATCGTCCATTCTGCCTGCATATCTAATTTCATAAGCATGCGCGTAGCGGCATCGCAGGAATCAAAATCATCGTCAACTATTAATGCTTTGACGCCTTCGAGGTGAGCAAACTTGACAGGTTTGTTCTGTTTTTCATGAAGTTTTAGGTTTATCGTTATTATAAATTCGCTGCCTTTGCCCGGAGCGGTGATTATATTAATGGTTCCGTCCATCATATCGACTATATTTTTTGTGATGGTCATGCCCAGTCCCGTACCCTGGATTCCGCTTACGGTAGATGTTCTTTCCCGTTCAAACGGGTTGAATATCTTTGCTGCAAATTCCTGAGTCATGCCGATTCCTGTATCTTTTACTTTTATGACGTATTTACCGTATCCATCGGGAGCGTTCTGAAGCTGTTCTATTTTGACGGATATTTTTCCGCCTGCAGGAGTAAACTTGATTGCGTTGCTCAGAAGATTTAAAAATATCTGATTCATGCGCAGCTTATCGCAGTAAATATTTTCGTTTGTAATATCTACGGCATCCATAAGAAGATGTAATTGTTTATTTTGAACCTGACCGAGAACGATACTGTTGATATCGTGAAGCATTTCCGGAAGATTGCATTCAGTTTCTTCAAGCTGGATTTTGCCGCTTTCGATGCGGCTCATCTCCAGTACGTCGTTTATAAGCGCAAGAAGGTGATTGCTTGAAGCGAGGATTTTAGAGAGATAATCCTGTGTTCTATTCGTATCGTCTACGCTTTTTATAGCGAGATTTGTAAAACCTATAATAGCGTTCATAGGCGTTCGGATATCGTGTGACATGTTGGAAAGAAATATGCTTTTAGCCCTATTTCCTTCCTCTGCTTTTATTTTTTCAAGCTGAAGTTTATCGTTTCGCCTGCGCATGGAATTATATACTATAAATAAGAAAAACAGTACAAGCAGAATAAGCATAAGCTGAAATAGACTGTTTCTTGTCAGCGTTGTACGAATTACATCTACGTTTTCGCTTATAAGATCGTAGTGGAGGGTAGTAGTGATAAACCAGTCTGTACCCTCGATGGGCATATAATATGTATAATGCACGACGTCTTTCAATTCATAAACGACCATGTTTGCTTTTTTTAAATTTAAATCTCTGCGCCAGTGGTCAAGGGCATTTTCATCTGTAAAATCGGCTTCCTGTTGTAAAGTAGAAAGCATATTTGTATTTGCAGCGATATGAGTATGATTTGTTCTTATAACGTAACCGCCGTTAGGCATTATTACATTACTGAAAGATTTTCCATTATTTTCGGTTAACGACAGTCTTTCGGAAACGGTATCTGCGTTTATGCCAGCCGTAGCGGCTATAAGTTTGTGCCCCTCCAGTGAATTGTTTATTACAGGCACGCTGAATAACAGCAGATTGCTGTTTTCCATACTTTGGTCGAAAGATATAACGGGTTTTGTAAAGTCGCTGGCGAGAAAAGTGAATTTAGAAATCCCGGGAAATGTTGCATCTTCAGTGTAAACTGTGCCTTTTTCATCTATAAACGCCAAAAAATCGAATGCGTTAAGATCTTTCATTCTTTTTATAAAGGACTGAGCGGCTATCATGTTTTCTGTATCCGAAGCTCTGAGGGAGTGGATTACCGTGGAAAGCTGCTGGATTTGGCTGTTTAAAGTGGTAGTAACCTGATTTACCTGCTGTGTAGTAAGTTCTTCCAGATATAGTTTGCTTACGTTGTAGACGGCTTCTGCTGTTGTATTCTGCGAACTTTGAAGCAGCCATAATGTAGAAAGAGTTACTACTATAAGCAGAATGCCGACTATCAGTATGATCTTTGAATGTGAATGATTTTTTTCATGAACATCGTTTTTCTTATAAAATATATTCATCATAGCTTATCGCTCAGCCTCCTGTACGGTAATTCGTTTTTCCAGGACAGGATGTATATTTTCATTATCGTGATTATGAAAATATTCTATGACCGCCTCTGCGTATGTTTTTCCAGTATCTTTTATGAGTTTGGCTCCGTCAGCTTTCGGCACCGAATCGTCAAATACGTTAAGCATGGTATAATCGTCGCCGCCGTCTGTATAGCCTTTGCTGCCGCACATGTAATTATTAACTGCAATGCGGTAGGTTTTTTCTTTTTCTATAGCAGAACCGTCGGATAGTGTGACTTTCAATAGTTTTGCAGTAGCGGGTTTAGGATTATCTCCTGATATTTCTGTTGATTTATCTATTGAAAATGTATAATTGAGTCCGCTTACCTGCAGGAAGCGTCCGGCAGGTATATTTTTATAACAAATCATTTGAATGCTGTTTTCGAGCATCTGATATATGGTTTCGCCTGTTACATCAAGTATTACGATAGTATTGTCATATGGGCAGACCGCTGCAATATCACTTTTATAAACATCCCCTTCATAAAGGGAAGCCCTTATGCCGCCTCCGTTTACAAATGCAATATCGACTTCTGCAGATTCTGCCGTTGAATCTGCGATAAAGATTTCCTATGGAGGTTTCTTCTCTTCGCGTGTTGTAATTTTCATAAAGCATGTCGGAATCAACCGAGCCTATAAGAGTGTGATCTTCTGCGTAGTTTGTTGTTCCGTTTTTATTTAAGTTATCTATGGAAGCGAGAGCATCGGACATTTCCATGTCGCCGGTGCAGACTTTTACGATATTGCTGCCAAGCAGCCATCTGATATCTGAACTGAATCGATTCATATTATAAACGTAGCCGGATTTTTCGTAGCTTTCCAGTCCGGAATTTGTGCCGCCCGATCCTTCTACGGCTTCCATCAGATATGAAGTATCGCTTTTTGTATCTTTAAGTATTGCAGACTGACCTTCCGGGCTTGAGAATAATTCAAGTACTCGGAGTACAGCATCGAGTTTTGTTTTATCCTTCGTAATGGCGGCATTTGCGCCGAGATATGACGCCGGAGTTGCCGTTACCCAGGAGGCGTTGCCTGAGCCGCTTAGAAACGGAATCATAACAAACTCGTCTTGAGTATTGGCTTTACGAATTTTTTGCAGTATATCGCTGTAACCGTAGCATATGGTCATCTTGCGAGAAGCCATGCGTTCAATTACAGGAATAGCGTTTTTTTGATTGATGCCAAGATGCAGGCAGGAAGGATCCATATATCCCTCGGATGCGAGAGAAATGAAGAAAGAAAGAGGTTCTTCGAGAGTTCCTTTTGCATCGGCTTTTTTGTTTATAAAATCATTTGTCCAGCGTTCGCCTTCCATAGTTCCCAAGAAGTCCGGAACGATAGTGCTTATGATAAATTCGCCTGCCGAAATACCGTCGATATCCGCAGCGGCGAAAACAAATCCTTCATCGTCTGCGCCTTTGCCGGATGTTTTTGCTGCTGACATGAGTTCTTTAAGCTCCTGCTGATTTTTCGGCAGTTCTTTTCCAAGATCTTTTACCAGAGTTTTGTTTATGATAAGCCCTTTGCAAACGCTTGGCATAGGCAGCCACATGGTTTTACCGTCCTGCTGAATAATATCCATAACCGAACTTGCGAAGTTGGTAGTAAAAGAATTGGCGCTCAAATCAAGCATATAATCAGAGATCGCGCTGTTGAGCATGGAAGTAAATATAAGGTCTTTACCATGATCGTTGCGAAGACGGCGAAGCGTGTCGCTGTTATATGTAGAAAGACTGCTCGGTTCTATTTCGAGATCAATATCATCGAATGTTGATTCAACTAATTTTTCGAATTCGGGCAGTGTGGAGTAATACAGCGTTGAAACTGTTGTTTTTTCGTTTTTTTTGCCGGTTTGGGTATTGGACGCGCAGGCTGCAAGGTTTAATGCAATAATTCCAGCAAGAAAAATACCCGCTAATCTTTTTTTCATAATTTTCCCTTCCTAAAATCATAATTTTTCGGCAGATTTTATAACCATGCCGAAAAAGCCACTTTAGCGCCTGCATAAAAAGAGCAGATCTCTTTATACAAAGGCTAAAATGGCTTTTATGTTAATAATAAATTATGCAGTCGGCAAAAAGGTGCAGGATCTCCCCGCCTGTCAGATTGCAGTCGATTGCATACATTCCTGATTCCCCCTTAATTGCTGAACTTATACATAAAATATAAAATAATTTTATCAAATAAGTTTTATAAAGTCAATGGCGAGCGTTATTGATGTTTATATTAAATGACAATGTAATTTTGTAAACTATCGAAGGAAAATATAAACGCGGCGCTACAATAAATTTATGAAAAATAAAAATCGGACTATCTTTTTGAGTGTCCGGATTGTTATAAATATTAGAATGCGATAAGCGCTTATGCATTTTATGGGAAAGGAGGAGTTTGTGAATAGCGATTTTCTTTTGATTCAAAGGATGAGAAAGGGCGATGACGAGGCTTTTGATATATTTGTATATAAATATTACGGAGAAATATTGAAATACTGCAAGTATCATTGTTCTGATATAAAAGATGCGGAGGATCTGACTCAGGAAACGTTTACGAATTTTTTTGCAAAATTCTCTGAATACCAGCATATGGGGAAAACAAAAAATTTTTTGTATACGATAGCGGGAAATCTTTGTAAAAATTATTATGCTAAAAGGAAAGATATACCTGTTGATAAGTCTGATATAGAAAGGAATGATCTGCAGGGGGATACAGGTTCGATAGATTGCACGTTGAACAGGATCGTAATAGAATCTGCTTTAAAACAGTTGCCGGAGGAACTGAGGGAAGTGATCATTTTATATTATTTTCAGGATTTGAAATTGTCGGAGGTGGCGGGAACGTTGAAAATCGGGCTGCCTCTTGTAAAGTACAGGTTGAATCGGGCAAAAAAGCAGCTTAAGCGGATTATAGGCAGAGAATGAGAAACAGCCGGTAAACGCAAGAGAGGAAGGGTTGTATGAAGCTGAAAGAAAGGTTTAGAGAGTACGAGATGCAAACCCGCGCAGAACCGCGGGAAGAAAAAATACAGGAAACTATTCGGATGTCGAAAGAGATTTTTTATAAGAAAGAGCAGGAAAGTATGCTCGGCAGGCGCGAATTTTTATGGATACAATTCAGGCTTATAAGAAAAAGATGGTGGCTGCTTCAAATGCTGCTTTTAACATGCGCAGTCATCGTGCTGCCAGCTTTTCAAGAGGATTTTTATATTAAAAGAAGCATAGGAGTTGTGGGAGTACTATTTATAGTTCTTGTAATTCCTGAAATCTGGAAAAACAGGAGTAATCGTTGTATTGAAATAGAGCAGGCAGCGTATTATTCGCTTAATCAAATATATGCAGCGCGAATATTTTTATTTGGCATAACGGATGTATTTATGCTTACAATATTTTGCAGCGTACTGCACGGCAGGCTGCAGTTTACGTTTTCGGAGTTAATGATGCAGTTTTTGTTTCCCGCAGTTGTTACCGCATGCATATGTTTCGGGCTGCTTTGCAGCAACCGATTGTTCAGTGAAACGGCATCCGCTGCATTTTGCATAATATGGAGCGCTGTTTGGTGGATGATTACGGTAAATCAAAAAATATATGCCGCAGTTGTAATGCCCGTATGGATTGCTTTGTTTTGTGCGGCTGTGTTATTTTTAGGGGTATTTGTTTATAAATTTATACATGATTGCAATAAATGTTGGGAGGCGGATTCAATTGGAATTGAGAGTATGTAATCTGACTAAGAATTTCGGCGGTTTTACTGCTGTTAATAATTTGAATATTGATATGACTAATGGAGTATACGGACTGCTTGGCGTAAACGGAGCGGGCAAGACGACTTTTATGCGGATGTTATGTACTCTTTTAAAGCCCAGCAGCGGGACTATTACCTGCAACAATGAGGATATTTTCGCTTTGGGAGCAGAATACAGAAAGATTCTTGGGTATCTGCCTCAGGATTTTGGGTTTTACCCGGAATTTACGGTGGAGGATTATCTTATGTATATTGCGTCCATTAAAGGGCTGAGGCAGGCTGCCGCGAAGAAAAGAGTGCGGGAATTGATTGCAGGCGTGGGTCTTGAAAAGGCTGCGCGCAGGAAAATGAAAAAGCTGTCCGGAGGCATGAAGCGCAGGGCAGGAATTGCGCAGGCGATGCTTAATGATCCCAGGATATTGGTACTCGACGAGCCTACTGCCGGGCTCGATCCTAACGAACGTATACGTTTCAGGAATCTTATAAGCGAGCTTGCAGAGGACAGGCTGGTACTTTTGTCTACGCATATAGTTTCAGATATAGAATATATAGCTAATGAGATACTGCTTATGAAAGACGGACAGGTTGCTCATAAGGGAACTGCGGACGTCCTCATAAACGCCATGGATGAAAATGTATGGAAATGTCATGTGGACAGGAATGCCGTACCGTATTTAATGGGCAAGTATAAAATATCTAATGTTAAATCGGACGGAAATAGCGCGGAACTCAGAATAATATCCGGAAACAGACCTATGCCGGAGGCGGAATCTGTTAATGCAAATCTCGAAGATCTGTTTTTATATTATTTTGGAGAAAAGGCTGGTGATGATAATGCTTAGGTTTGAGATTAAGAAAATTTTTTCAAAACGTATAAATAAATTGATGTTAATGGTTTTAATAGCGGTTACGATTGTGGGAAGTCTGCTCGCTATCAGAGATGTAAAATATTATACGGATCAGGGAAATAAGATATCCGGGCCGGCGGCTGCACGTCAGCTTAAAATGGAAAAGAACAGATGGCAGGGTTATCTTACGGAGGATGTTATAAAACAGGTGGTCGAGGAAAACAAAGAAGCGAAAGCCTCGTCTGCTATGGAAGACGATGCGCTGATAAAACGGCAGGGAATTGAGGATATAAGAGAGATTATAAACAGAGGATTTGCCGAGCCTGGAGAGTATGATTATTATCTGTGCGATAATATCTCGCCGGAAAAGGCCGCAGGGCTTTATGAGCAGAGATTAGTCATTTTGAATAAAGATCTGGGTTCGGGAAATGCGGATAAAGCAGGATTTTCACAGAATGAAAAGGAATTTTTGCGGGATAGATATAAAGATATGAACGCACCGCTTTATTATGAATATATGGATGGCTGGAAGGCGCTGCTGGATTCCCAGTATCTGCCTACGCTTATGATAATTACGATAGTTATAATCGGATTTTTAATATCAGGCATTTTTTCTGATGAATTTCAGTTTAAAGCGGATTCCATTTTCTTTTCCTCGGAGTTAGGAAGAAATAAAGCTGTGACTGCAAAATTGAAAGCGGGTTTTATTACTATCACTGCAGTGTATTGGGGAGTTATGCTGTTGTTTTCTATAATAATTCTTGCTGCATTGGGTTTTGGAGGCGCAGAATGTATGATACAGGCAGGAGGAAACTGGAATAGTATATATAATATTACTTATTTTCAGAATTGGCTGTTTACAATGCTTGGCGGATATGCAGCTCATTTATTTATATTAACGCTCGCAATGTTTATATCCGCAAAGAGCCGTTCGACGGTTATCGCGATTACTATACCGTTCGCTTTGTCATGCGCTCCTATGTTTTTAGGCAGAGTGCCAATGTTTACTGATATTATGAGTATGTTCCCCGATATGCTTCTGAGAATGTGCGCATTTTTGGAAGATCTGCTTGTTTGCGAGATCTTTGGAAAAGTATTCGGTTTATATACGGTGCTTATTCCTGTATATTTGCTGTTAAGTTTTGTTATTGCCGGCGTGTTGTACAGAAATTACAGGAAGGCGGAAGTAAGGTAAAGGGAATCTGGGGGATAGATTTTATGACCGCTGGATTGATTGTGCATTGTGCAATATATATAATATAAAAATGAAAGAAATTAATGTTATAGCAATTAGAATAAACTTTAGAATTTGCAGAGGGATATCAGGATGAAAAAGATAAAAATCACGGTTATGAAGGTGGCTTGTTATGAGGATCTTATGGAAAAGTATGAGAATCCTATGGAAAATGCCTGCGATATGGAGCCGGGGCAAGTTTTTACAGCTGACGGCTGGCAGCGCCCGGAGGGATTTTGCGAGAGCGCCTGGGAAAGCATGTCTCCTTTTGTTATGACATTAGCTTATGGCGGCGAGAATATCTATGACGGTTGGATGAAAAACAGCAGGTCGGCTATGATTTCCTGCAACGACGGATTTCGTCCCGTAAGTTTTTTGATTGAAGCTCTCGATGATGAAATTGAGTGATATCGAATATCTGCATAAGAATAAAGTCAGCCGGATTCATTGTGTATATTTTTATATGAAAGGTTTGCGCCGTTGGTTTTTATGTGCGTTCGGTTGGCGCAGTCTAATCGGTGAACGTTCGTGACGTGCCATGGTAGTGGGAAGTGTATAGCCAGGAGCAAGGTGTCCATCATGAGCTGGAATCTGAAGAAAACTTCAGGAGATGTGAGTAAATGAATGTAATCAATGATGGATTTAAGAACCGACAACTTTATGTTGAGGACTATCTGCAAATGGTATCGACGTAATCGAATGTAATCGAAAGAGTATGCAGAAGTGTCCGTCTGTTATAGGATTGCTGAAAACAACCAGGTTATCACAAACTTTCAGGCTGATAGGCTGTTGGAAAAAATTTACAGATGCATAATCTAAACAAAGTTTTATTTGAAAGTATGTGCAAACTAAAGAACCGCCGGTACTTACAGTTATAGGGGAGGCTGGTAGATAAGAAAAAATAATTATCTGCCGCCTACCCGATTTAGGAAAGTGTTTATGAGTAGGATGATTCATTATTTTTATAATAAATTATTAAAGTACAGGTATTTCAATTTTAATTATATAATCTTCGATTTGATCAATTACATTTTCATTTATTCCCCGTTCATAAGAATAACCATGTAATTTCAGTCCGTTTTTTTCTGCGTATTTTAGAATATCTTTATAACGATCAGGTATTTTGTCCCAGTTTCCTTTATGAAACGCTTGCAGATATCTGCCTTCGGGCTGTATATGAAGTCCGGATTCCTGTGTCAGAGCAGGAATTTCTATGAATAGTTTATCGTAATCGTCAAAATTTCCGGCGATAAGGCTTGCTGTTGAAATCATAGAACCATATGAAGCATCGTGAAGGCGGCCGAGTTTATATTTTTTAGTTTCGGCGGTGATCATTTCCACCTCTTTTTCAAATGAAGTATCTTTATCTATATCAACCGTAATAAGACAGCGTTCCGTTTTTTCTATAATATTTATTTCAGAAAGATCCATAGTGAGCAGGGTTATCATGTTCTGCCGATGGGTACATAATATGTTTTTCACGGCATGCATATGGGTAATGCTTCGGTCAAGTTCCGTTATTTTTTCATCTAAAAGATTTTTCAGGTTCTCAGCAGAGCGGTTTTTCATAAAATTTTGTATCTCGGCGATGGATACATCGAGTTCACGCAGTAAAAGAATGGTTTCAAGTACAGGACTCTGATGATAATCGTAACATCTGTATCCGTTTTTCTGATTAACGGCAGCAGGTTTAAAGAGTCCGATTTCATCATACCACATTAAAGTTTTTTTATTGATTCCGTGCATCGCTGCGAATTGTCCTATCGTCAGCAGCTTATTTTTTTCGCTCATTTTTATAATTCCTTATTGACCGTACTGTAACTGTATGGTTTATGATACTATACACAGGAAATAAAAACAAGCCGGCTTATAGAAATTAATTATTTCAGATAAAATTACGCAGAAATTGATAGCTTGATAGGAGAAAGTTTATGGAAAATGAAAATATATATAAAAAACCTGTAACGTTGAAAAATATTTTTAGATTCGCTATGCCGACTATTGCGATGACGGTTTTTATGTCGTTTTACACGATGGTTGACGGGCTGTTCGTATCTAATCTGATCGGGACAAACGCGCTGTCCGCTATAAATCTGACTGCTCCTGTAATTCAGCTTGTTACAGCTGTTTCCACTATGCTCGCGACAGGAGGCAGCGCGGTGATAATGAAAAAGATGGGAGAGGAGAAGCCGAATGAAGCGAGAGAAGATTTTACATTCCTGATACTGGTAAACGTGTTTGTCGGACTCCTTATGTGCGGCTTCGGTTATCTGGTGATGGAACGTATTTTTGCAGGAATGAATCTGTCGGCGGATGTAACTGGATATTGTGTTGAATATCTGAGCCGTTATCTGCTGTTCACAGTACCTATTTTATTAATGAATAATTTTACTCTTTATATGATCGCCAGTGAAAAAGCGTTTCTTTCGTTAATATGCTCGGTGGCAGGGGGAGTTTTAAATATAGCGTTGGATTATATTTTTATCGCAGTTTTTAATATGGGCATAAGCGGCGCGGCTATTGCTACAGGTATGGGATATTCCGTGACTGCGATCGTGGGACTTATCGTTTTCAGTAAAAAAACGAGTCTGCTGCACTTTAAGAAACCTGTTTTTCGTCTGAAAGTTCTTGCTAATGCATCTTTAAACGGTTGTTCGGAGATGGCAACAGCTCTGGTAACGGGAATAATTACTATGATGTTTAACTGGACTATGCTGCGTTATGTGGGCGAGGACGGGGTTGCCGCTGTTACTATTATTATGTATGTTCTGATGTTTGCAAGTTCGCTGTATACGGGTTATTCCTACGGAGTAGCGCCTATGATCAGCTTCTATTACGGAGAAAAAAACCACGAAAAGCTAAGGAAACTTATCACGATGAGCCTGAAAGTTATAACGTGCATTTCGCTGATAACAGTGACGATTTCGTTTATTCTTACAGAACCGCTGGTTTCCGTATTCGCACGCCCCGAAAATCCGGTACACGACCTTGCGGTAACAGGAAACAGGATCTGTACAACAGCTATGTTTTTTATAGGTTTTAATATTTTTACAAGCGGTATGTTTACTGCACTGTCGAACGGAATTGTTTCCGCTGTACTGGCGTTTTCGAGATCCTTCGTGTTTATGCTGATGACGATGCTGATTCTTCCTGCTGTACTCGGAGTAAACGGAATCTGGCTCGCTACGCCTGTCGCTGAACTGATGGCGATAGTTATGTCGGCGGTGATGTTTATTAAACACAGGAAAAGATATCAATATTAATTAAAAAACTTATTCCATACAGAAGCGTTAGCGGAATAATACAAAATTCAAAAAAAAGCCCGGAGAATAGTATAGTGTTTTCCAGGTTTTGTCGTATGAATTTAATTTGTATATAAAAAATGCGTTTTCAATCGTATATTTTTATGACGATAATATTATCATTCGCTTAGTTCTTCAGCTTAGATAAAAATTTTTCTGCCGCTTTGGTAACAAACTGATATTTTTTTCAGACAACATACATGTTTTAGGGGTAAGAGGGCGGAAACAAAGATTTGTAGTTTAAGTATTAATAATTTTATCGAAGCATACAGCGTAGACCATGCTTTATTCCGTTAAAGTAATTTTGCGATTGATTCTTATGAAAAGCTGCCTGCCCAATTCTTCTATATTGCGAAGCTGGCGTGAAAGAATAGGCTGGGAAAGATGAAGCGATTCGGCTGCTTTTAATATGTTCTGCCCGCAGGTGACGGCAAGGAAATATTGAAGTACGCGCAGCTCCATAAAACATCATGCTAAAATATTAAATTAATCGTTATTTTTATTATTGTTATTTTGATGGATGTTTTTCATCTTTAATTTTACATTTCTATATTGTTCTGGAATCTCATCGATGGTCATAGCTTTGACCTTATCTTCGGTACCGTCCTGTATCGCTTGTTCGTAATACCAGCATTTAAATTTTAAGAGTTCGAGAGTTTCCTGCATATCCTGGATTTGTTTTTTTACGGCGTTTCTTCGGGAGCGGAACAGTTCAAGACGGTCTGAAATAGATTCGTCGCCTTTTTCTGCCATTTCTATGAAAGTTTTTATATCCTTTATAGTCAGACCTGATTTTTTTAAGCATTCTATGACTGTCAGCCATTCATAATCCTTATCGGTGAACATACGGATCCCGCTGTTGGAACGTTCTACGAAAGGAAGCAGGCCTTCTTTATCGTAGTAACGAAGCGTAGATGCGGGGATTCCTAATATTTTTGCCATTTCTCCAATTGTATACAACACAGTAAATCTCCTGAAAAATTTGAAAATATATATTGACTTAAAGTGTACTTTAAGTTGTATTATTAACTTAAACTTATTATATTAACTTTAGATTTAAAAGTCAATTAAAAGATATACAAGGAGGATTTTTTACAATGAGTAAAGTATTAGTAGCGTATTTCAGTGCGAGCGGAGTTACTGCAGGAATGGCGGAAAAATTGGCAAAAGAAATAAAAGCTGATTTATTTCAAATCGAACCGGAAGTTCCTTACACTAATGCGGATTTGAACTGGGGAAACAACAAAAGCAGAAGTTCTGTGGAAATGAACGATAAGAGCTGCCGCCCGGTTATAAGTTCTCAGATGCAGAATATGGATCAATATGATGTGGTATTCGTTGGATTTCCGGTGTGGTGGTACAGAGAGCCGTCAATTATAGATACTTTTATGGAATCCTATGATTTCACTGGAAAGACGGTCGTACCGTTTGCTACATCCGGTGGAAGCGGTATCGGCGATTCCGGTAAAAATATGCAGACTTTATCGCCAGCTGCAAAGGTGGTTAAAGGAAAAAGATTTGCATCCGATGTATCGGGGAAGGTTCTTGCCGATTGGGCTTCAGAATGGCTGTAATACTGCCGCAAAACATTTGAACAAGTATTAATCATTAATATATTTTATATAAAATAAGGATAAAATCATGAAAAAATTCAGAAATACAGTTGTTTTAATTATGATGGTCTGTCTGGTATTTGGGTTGGCTGCCTGTGGAAAAAATGAAAATTCAGAGAAAATGGATGCGGATGCGCGGCAGGTATCACAGGAAAACGAATCGTCCGAAGAGGAGCAGCAGACCGAAAAGAAAGATACGTTAGT
Source organism: Bacillota bacterium (assembly GCA_022790955.1). Classification (GTDB taxonomy): domain Bacteria; phylum Bacillota; class Clostridia; order Peptostreptococcales; family Anaerovoracaceae; genus JAAVYD01. The sequence continues at coordinate 3,168 of JAAVYD010000045.1, read as the reverse complement.
TGTTTATTTTTCTGCAACCGGAACAACGAAAGGAGTAGCGGAGAAAATTGCAGATATTACAGATGCGGATATGTATGAAATAGTTCCGGCAGATCCGTATTCATCAGAAGATCTGGAGTATGGTAACGACAATAGCAGGACTTCAGATGAAATGAACGATCCGGCTGCCCGACCGGAAATCGGAAGCGATAAGATTTCGCTGGAAGGATATTCTGAATTATATATAGGTTATCCGATCTGGTGGGGAGAAGCTCCGCGCATTATGAGCACGTTTGTCGAGAGTTATGATTTTAACGGCATTACGGTTATTCCGTTCTGCACGTCCGGCGGCAGCGGCATAGAAAAGAGTCAGGAACAGCTTGAAAAGCAGGCAGGAAGCGGAACATGGCTGCCGGGAAGAAGGTTCAGCGGCGGTACGTCTGACTCCGATCTGAAAGATTGGATACACAGTTTGAACGAATAAATAATTTTATGTTAACACTTCATGAGTTAAACCAGATAGGGATAAAAATAGATATGTATCGGCAGGAGCATAGATTTTCTCCTGCCACACCTGTATTTAGGCAATTTGACGTGTAATTGTAGTTCGCCGCATATATTACCGTTCCATTTCTCGCATTTCCTCGTTCATTGGGATGTCCACAGACTGTGTCAAAAGACAACAGTCCGGTTTCCACCAAACCCCCGTATATTTTGCCATTGTCAAAAATATCTGGTATTGCTACCGAAACTGCACACTTTATGGGTTAAAAAAAACAGCCCTCACGTCAGGACTGCCAACAGATTCTGAATTCCTACAATATTTAACGCTCGTTTAATGTTGAACGCTAAAAATGCCAATGACAATTCTCCTTCTGCTTTTGGGATCGTCCGAAGCGGAAGATATTCAATTCCCATATCACGTTTTATCGTACCAAACGGATGCTCAACGATACATTTTCGCTGTGCCGCGACTTCTTTGTTCTGCAGTACCCGTATCTTCTTCAATGGTACGGGAGAAGCATCATATTCTTTGCTGAATTCTGAGAGATTCATCCTGCGTTCGGCATAGTAATACTTCATTTTGGTACACTTTTTTGTACAACAGGAACATTCCCTTGTATTTGCGTATTTTGCAATATGCTTTGACTTTACATAGTATGAAGGATATAAGAATTTCCCCATCGGACAAATATACACATTCCGATCCGACCAATACACTGAGCGCGCAATTGTTTCATCGTAATCCGTTACTTCTTCCGCTTCTTCTTCAGCCGCCGGATACCAAAATTCATAATCTCCGCCAGCCACAACAGGCGTATTATTCCCGGCAAGAACCTGCGCAACATCGCTTACACTGTCATACCCATTGTCCGCAACAATTATCATATGTTCTGTCTCAAGAATTTCGGATGCTTTTTTTGCCATGGGCGACATCAGATTTTTATCCTGAGCTTGGTTTCCAACTTCAAACTCCACCAACAGTTTGTTCTTACTGTCCACTGCGGTCTGGATGTTCAGACACACGGCCATTCCATCCTTAGTTTTCATTAGCCGACTGTCCGGGTCTGTCAAAGATACCTGCGTTTCTTCACCACCGCTTACACGCTCTCTATATTCCTCAAATACCGCTTTCCGCTCTGTAAGAATAGAAATTACTGCTTCTAAATTTTTGCCGTTTTTCTCTGACTTTGGTTGTGATTCGCTTTTTGCAGCTTCATCTAATTTGTCCAATTCCTCCAGATATTCTGCTATTTTCCCTTCAATCCTGCTGATCCGATCATCAAGCTTTCTCTTCGTATAATTCCGGTCCTTGCTGTTCCATGCTTTGAATTTGCTTCCGTCTACTGCGATCAGTTCTTTTCCCATCAGCTCCAGTCTCATACACAAACGCACAAAATCTCGAAATACTTCTTTCAATGCCTTTGGGTTTATCTGCCGAAATCGTGCAATCGTTTTATGGTCTGGACGAAGTCCGTTAATCAGCCAAATGACCTCTATATTCCTATAACATTCCTTTTCAAGTCCCCGGCTTGACCGTACTCGGTTGAGATACCCATATATGTACAATTTCAGCAGATCCTTCGGCGAGTACGCCGGACGGCCCGTTTCTTGTGGCGTACTATTTTGAAATCCTAATGCGGTTACGTTAAGCTGTGACACATAGGCATCTACAAACCGTACCGGGTTGTTTTCGTCAATGCTATCATCCAAACATCCTATGTAATATTGACCTCGTTCTTTTCCTGTTATGAATTCCATCTTTCTTCTCTCTCGTTTATTCTTTTTGTTTTATTATATCATTTACAGGGTTTTGACACAATCTCTCCACAATCCCGACAACGGAAATACGACATGGAATACAAAATCCAAGCCGTAGGAAGTCTGCAAAAGGCAGAGAATGATGTTCCTTGCCATAAAAACCGAAACCGACGTTATAAGAGAAAGATTTCCTTCTACTGCCGGATGCTGAAAGTAACGCGGCAGGGATTTTATAAATATCTGGCAAACAAAGACCATCCGTGAAGATACCAGCAGTTAGCTGATACTATGAGGACAGTCGTGTCTGAGGATGAATACAACGACACTTACGGACGTATCCGTATGTATCAGGTGCTTCTTTTAAAACAGCCGGAAGGTGTCCGCATTCCCAGTAAACGCACTGTTTACCGTATCATGGAAGAGATCAGGCTGAGCCATCGCACGAAACACAGACCAAACTGGATCACCAAAGCTGACCGTGAGGCGCGCAAATCTGATGATCTGCTGAAAAGGGATTTCAAATCTAAGGAGCCATAAAAAATGTATTACAGATATAACTGAAATTAAGACAAAAGATGGAAAGTTGTATGTATCTGCCATATTCGATTGTTTTGATGCCGCAGTCCTTGGTCTGGCAATGGATACAAACATGAAAGCCATACTATGAGAGCATACGCTTGCCAATGCGGCTCGATCTTACCCTGCTCAGAGGAGCCATCATCCATTCTGACCGTGGATCGCAGTACCCCAGTGAGATCTACCGCAGGGCAGTAGCAAAGTATGGCATTCTCCAGAGCATGAAGCGCCGGCGGATGCTGCCATGACAATGCCCGTTGCGAGAGCATGTGGGCTCGGATGAAGGAAGAACTCATCTATGAGAGGCATGATACAGAAAGAATGACAGTAGAATAACCGAAAACCCTCATC
>JAAVYD010000044.1 GCA_022790955.1 Bacillota bacterium | reverse complement strand
TTCGTCACGCCGTATTTTTCAGCGTATTTGATAAGTGATAGACGATACCTAATATCTTGTGTTATATTAGCCATGTGGGGATGCTCCTTTGCTTATTTTTTGTTTGTGGTGATTCAAATATAACACAAAGAGAGCGTATCCCCGCTTTTTAATTATTCAGATGTAACACATGTATTGTAATCCTACAGTCTTAATGGTTTCAATTCACGATTCTACTTGAAATATCACTGTAAATATGATATTTTTAAATGATAAAATCAAAATAACATTATCGGCTGTGAATGGGAAAAGTAACCGGATATGCGCAATGCAGGGAGCGGAATCGCGACTGAAAGTTCCGCTTGCGGCAGTCGGCGAAAGAACACCCGGGAGCCCGCGTTTTGAAAGGCAGGATTAAAAGTCCGCTCGGTAAGGGCGCGCGTGGAATGCACGTTACAGCATTAAAAGAGGATACGTGTCCGGTATTTATGCAGAAAATATTAATATATTCTGCTTGCAGGTTTAAAGTCTGCAAGGCAGTTCTGCCGGATATCGTATTAAAGCTGGGTGGTACCGCGGTTATTAAAATCAGAGAAGCATGATAAACTCGTTTAATCATGTTTCGGCAAGGTTATATTAATGTTGATAATCGTCCCTGTGGTCTGATCAAATCAGGTCGCAGGGATTTTTTATTGCCGGCTGTTTTACGCAGGGCAGCGAAGCATACATGCTGAAAATTATATTAATATAAAATTATATATAAAATTTAGGAGGGAAAAATGCAGATAACGGATGAACTTATTGATTACATCGGGGATCTTTCCAGGCTTCATCTGAAAGATGAGGAAAAGGAGAAGGCAAAAGCCGACCTGTCGGATATCTTGAATTATATGGAAAAGCTGAATGAGCTTGATACAAAAGGCTTGCCGGAGATGTCCCATCCTTTTGAAACTGTAAACAGGTTCAGGGAGGATACAGTAACTAATGTTGATGACAGGGAAAATCTGCTGTCTAACGCGCCGGAGAGCAAAGGTTCTTATTATAAGGTGTTTAAGACGGTAGAGCAGTAAAGCGCCTGCTGCGGATATTAAAATATACGCAGATAAGATTTATATTAAAAGGTTCGACAGGAATATTAATATTAAAAATCTCGGCGGCAGCGGGCTGTTTTCAGAGTCGGGTTTTCTCATTAATATTTTAATCGAATGATCGGATCAAATTTTTATAAGGAGTGGATTAATGGAAATTCTAAAGCTGACGGCTCTTGAGCTGGGGGAGAAGATCAAGTCTAAAGAAATCTCCTGCCGGCAGGCTGTAGAAGAATATTTAAAAGCCATAGATGAAAACGATTCTGTCATCAACGCCTATATTACGGTGCTTCGAGATGAGGCGCTGGCAAGGGCGGACGAGGTGCAGGCAATGATAGACAGGGGCGAGCTTGCGGATAGCCCGCTTGCCGGGGTTCCTGTGGCGATTAAGGATAATATGTGTACTAAAGGCGTGCTCACAAGCGCGGCTTCCAATATTTTGAATAATTTTAAGCCTCCGTACGATGCGACGGTTGTGGAAAAGGTAAAGGCAGCCGGAGGCATTATTATAGGAAAGGTCAATATGGATGAGTTTGCTATGGGCGGCTCGACGGAAACTTCTCACTACGGCGTTACCGCGAATCCCTGGGATACAAAGCGTGTTCCCGGCGGTTCTTCCGGCGGCTCGGCTGCTGCGGTAGCTTCCGGCATGGCGCCTTATTCTCTGGGTTCCGATACGGGCGGTTCTATCAGGCAGCCGGCGGCTTTCACCGGGCTTACGGGCATTAAGCCTACTTACGGCAGTGTGTCCCGTTACGGGCTGCTTGCTTACGCTTCTTCGCTGGATCAGATCGGTCCCGTTGCTCACGATATAAAGGACGCGGCTGCTGCTTTAAGCATGATATCGGGTACGGATAAGCGGGACAGCACGTCCGTTATCGGCTATTCTGCGGATAAGTCTGCTGCCATTAAGCCGGGGAAAAACAATGCTTTCGATTTTACGGACTGTTTTGCCGATGAAGCCGACCCGTGCGCTAAGATACGCGGCATGAAGATAGGCATTCCCGCTAATTATTATGGCGATGGTCTTGATCCTGAGATAAAAGAAGCTATCTTTAAGGCTATCGACATGCTTAAAGCCGGCGGCGCTGTTATCGAAGAATTCGATATGCCGATTATCGACTATGCGGTTCCCGCTTATTATATAATCGCCTGCGCCGAGGCGAGCTCGAATCTTTCAAGATACGACGGCATAAAATACGGCCGCAGGACGAAAGAAGCGAACGATCTCATAGAAACCTACTATAAATCCAGGAGCGAAGGATTTGGAGCCGAGGTTAAAAGACGCATAATGCTGGGTTCATTCGTGCTGAGTTCCGGATATTTCGACGCTTATTACAAAAAAGCCCTGCAGGTGCGAGGTCTTATAAAAAAGGCTTTCGACGAGGCTTACGAAAAGTACGACGCGATACTAAGTCCGGTAAGCCCGACCGTTGCTTACGAGATCGGCGGTCAGATCGCGGATCCGATAGCTATGTATATGGCTGATATCTACACTGTTTCCGTAAATCTGGCGGGGCTTCCTGCTGTTTCAGTGCCATGCGGATTTTCAAAAAGCGGCATGCCTGTCGGGATGCAGTTTATAGGCGATTCCTTCCAGGAAGAAAAGATCATAAAAATGGCGTCCGCGTATCAGGCGATGACGGATTATCACACTAAGCGTCCCGGAATTTTCGGAAATGCTGAGAAAGGAGGAGATAATTAATGGAATATGAAGTAGTAATGGGGCTGGAAGTCCATGTTGAGCTTTCTACAAAGACCAAGATCTTCTGCGGCTGTTCTACCGAGTTCGGCGGCGAACCTAATTCCCACACGTGTCCCGTGTGTTCAGGCATGCCGGGCAGCCTGCCTGTTTTAAATAAAGGCGTGGTAGACAGAGCTATAAAAGCGGGTCTTGCATTTCACTGCGACCTTCAGTATTCAAATATATTCGACCGTAAGAATTATTTTTATCCCGACCTTCCTAAGGCTTACCAGATATCTCAGCTTTATCATCCGATTTGCCTGAACGGTTATATAGAGATAGAAAATGCCGCCGAGGGTCAGGATCTCGACGAATTCGGTATGATACGCGATACGGGAGCTTACGCTGACGACGGAGTCAACGGCGCGGTAAAATCCGCTGCAGAGGCTGGTCTTGAGCCGGTGGAGCCGGGCAGAAAACGCATCAGACTTCACGAGATTCATATGGAGGAGGATGCAGGCAAGCTGGTCCACGATGCCGCAGGCACTCTCATAGATTACAATCGCTGCGGTGTTCCGCTTATAGAAATAGTTTCCGAGCCTGATTTCAGAAGCGCGGACGAAGTAGTCGAGTATCTTGAGAAGATCAGAGAGATGCTCGTTTATATGGATGTTTCCGATTGCAAGATGCAGGAAGGCTCCATGAGAGCGGACGTAAACCTTTCCGTGCGCCCGAAGGGTTCAACCGAGTTCGGCACGAGAACGGAGATGAAGAACATTAACTCTCTTAAAGCCATTAAGAGAGCCATAGAATTTGAGAGCAAGCGTCAGATAGAAACTCTGAAAAGCGGCGGAACAATTCATCAGGAAACACGCCGCTGGGACGATGAAAAGGGCGAAACTTACGCTATGCGTTCCAAGGAGAACGCTCAGGATTACAGATATTTCCCTGATCCCGATCTCGTGCCTATCAGTATTACCGAGGACTGGGTCGGCGAGATGAGAGCTAAGATGCCGGAGCTTCCTCAGGCGAAGCGCGAGCGCTACACAGGCGAGCTCGGTCTTTCCGCAGATACGGCGAGAGTTATCACATCTGATAAAGCGCTGGCAGACCTGTTCGACGTAGCTTATAAACGCTGCAAAAAGGCGAGGGAAACGGCGAATCTGATAGCTGTGGATCTTATCGGTCTGCTGAAAGAAGCGGGAGTTGAAGCCTCAGAACTCAAGATGTCAGCATCTAAATTAGCCGATATCGTGAGCCTTATTTCCGAGGAAAAGGTCAACAGAGCCGTGGGTAAGGAGCTTTTGGGCGAGCTTTTCAGAAACGATATAGATCCTGTTAAGTACGTTGAAGAAAAAGGTCTGTTAATGGTAGAGGATACAGAGCTTATCGCTAAGACTATCGATGAAGTGATAGCTGAGTTTCCGCAGTCTGTCGCTGATTATAAAGACGGTAAGCAGAAAGCCTTTGGATTTATGGTCGGGCAGACCATGCGCAGGCTGGCGGGAAAGGGTTCGCCGAGAACCGTAAACGGGCTTCTTAAAGAAAAGCTGGACGGCGTTAAGTTTGACGAGCAGGCAGTTAGGGCGGCTGAGGCTGCCAAGGTCGCGGAGAAAGCGGAAAAGGCTAAGGCGTCGGCAGACAAGAGCGGCGAAAAGGCTGCGGCTGCTGACAGCGCGGCACACGAAGCGCGTCCGGAGCAGCTCACTTTAGCGGAAAAAGCGCTGAGGAAAGCGAAAGCCCAAAAGTCAGCAGACGCTTCCGGCGAGGATATTTCAAAAGTAGCGTTCCAGCCTAACAGATACAGAACTCACAACTGCGGCGAGCTTACCGAGAGCGATATAGACAAAGACGTCCGGATTTCCGGCTGGGTAAATACCATAAGAAATCACGGCGGCATCGTGTTCGTTGACCTGCGGGATTACTACGGTGTGACCCAGGTTGTAGTTACAGACGAGCAGGTAAAGGAACTGGGTAAGGAAACAGTTATCCGGGTTACGGGAAAAGTTTTAAAGAGGGATCCGGAAACCGTTAATCCTAATATCGCCACGGGACTCGTGGAAGTTAAAGCAGAAAATATAGAAATATTAGGGCCTTCAAATTCGAGCCTGCCTTTTGAGATCGAGCGTTCTAAAGATACGAGAGAGGACGTGCGTCTGACTTATCGTTATCTCGATATGAGAAATTCAAAGGTGCGGGACAATATGATATTCCGTTCCCAGATAATAAAGTATCTCAGACACAAGATGGAAGACATGGGATTTTTGGAGATCCAGACGCCTATCTTAGCGGCTTCCTCGCCTGAGGGCGCAAGGGATTATCTCGTGCCGAGCAGAAAGCACAAGGGCTGCTTCTATGCGCTGCCGCAGGCGCCGCAGCAGTTTAAACAGCTTCTCATGACATCGGGCTTCGACCGTTACTTCCAGATTGCTCCTTGCTTCAGAGATGAGGACGCTCGTCTTGACCGTTCGCCGGGCGAATTTTATCAGCTCGACTTCGAGATGGCTTTCGCAACTCAGGAGGACGTATTCGCCGTAGCGGAAAAGGTGATGTACGATACGTTCACGCATTTCTCAGACCTTGAAGTATCCAAACCGCCGTTCAGGCGTATTCCATTTAAGGAAGCTATGCTGAAGTACGGCAGCGATAAGCCGGACCTGAGAAATCCATTAATAATAATAGACCTCAGCGAGTTCTTTGAAAAAGTTGATTTCGCGCCGTTCAGAGGAAAGATCGTGCGCGCGATCAGAGTTCCGGGCGCTGCGAAGCAGTCTAAGTCCTGGTTTAAGGATATGGAAAAGTTTGCCCTCGGAATCGGCATGAAAGGGCTCGGATACATCAGCGTTAAGGCTGATATGACTTACAAAGGTCCTATCGACAAGTTTATGACGGACGATCAGAAGAAAGAAATCGCGGAGCTTGCGGGTCTGCAGCCGGACGACGTGCTGTATTTTATCAGCGACGAGCCGGATATGGTGGCTAAGTACGCCGGTCAGATACGCACAGAGGTAGCTAAGCGTTTAGATATGATAGATAAAGACCGTTTCGAGTTCTGTTATATCGTGGATTTCCCTATGTATGAGATTAATGAGGAAACGGGCAAGATAGATTTTACGCACAATCCGTTCTCAATGCCTCAGGGCGAGATGGAAGCCCTGGAAAACATGAACCCGCTTGAGATAAACGCTTATCAGTACGATATCGTGTGCAACGGATACGAGCTTTCATCGGGTGCGGTGCGTAATCACAGACCGGATATAATGGTAAAGGCTTTTGAAATCGCTGGTTACGACGAGGAAGTCGTGAAAGAGAAGTTCGGAGCTTTATACAATGCGTTCCAGTACGGAGCGCCGCCTCATGCGGGAATGGCGCCGGGCGTGGATCGTATAGTAATGCTTCTCACAGGCGAAGAAAATATCCGCGAAGTAATTCCGTTCCCGCTTAACTCAAACGCTCAGGATCTTATGTTCGGTTCGCCGAGCGAGGTTACGGAGCTGCAGCTCAGAGAAGTGCATGTTAAAATCAGATAAGTTTTCATTAATATATTAATGAAAGCCGCCGGTATGCGCGGCTTTGCCGCGGGGTAAAGCAATTCGGTAGAGTTATCCATCAATATTAAAACAACGATAAATATAAGGGGCTACCGCAGGGATAATTCCTGTGATATCCCCTTTAGTTAGATATACAAATAATAGAATTTAGATTATTGCATAATAAACGTGAGTTTTAGCGAGTTTAGAAAGAGAGGCTTGAAACATGAAACGAGAACATTTTTCGTCAAGGCTGGGATTTATCCTGGTAACTGCGGCGTGTTCCATCGGGCTGGGAAATATATGGCGTTTTCCCTATATCGTAGGAAAATACGGAGGAGCGTCTTTCGTTCTTTTGTACGTATTATTTTTAGTAATAATGGGTCTGCCGATAGTAGTAATGGAATTTGCGGTAGGTCGGGCGAGCCAGCGAAGCACGGCTTTATCGTTTAATATCCTGGAACCTGAAGGCAGCAAATGGCATTATTTTAAATACGTAACCTTTGCCGGAAATTATCTGCTGATGATGTTTTACACGGTAGTTAGCGGCTGGCTGATATGGTACTTTGTCGAAATGATGCGGGGACGGTTTAAAGGGCTTGATACGGAAGGGATCGGCGGTGTATTTTCGAGTTTATTGGCAAATCCGGGAATAATGACTTTATATACGCTGATCGCCATAGCGATAGCCGTTATTGTGTGCGCCATCGGTCTGCAGAAAGGAGTAGAAAAGATCACAAAAGTAATGATGCTTATATTATTTTCACTGCTTATAGTTCTGGCAATAAAATCTGTACTCCTTCCGGGAGCGGCAGTGGGTCTGCGTTATTATCTCTATCCTGATTTCGGGAAGATGATAGAAATAGGTTTTGCAGAATGTGTATTTGCGGCTATGGGGCAGGCTTTCTTTACGCTGAGCATAGGAATAGGCGTGCTTACCGCCTTTGGAAGCCGTATAGATAAGAGCAGTTCGCTGACGGAGAATGCGCTTTACATGGGCGTACTCGACACGGTGGTAGCTTTTCTGGCAGGTCTTATAATTTTTCCTGCGTGCTTCAGTTTCGGCGTGCAGCCGGACAGCGGTCCGAATCTTTTATTCGTAACGCTGCCGAATATTTTTAACCAGATGAGCGGCGGACGGATATGGGGAAGTCTGTTCTTCCTGTTTATGTGCTTCGCAGCCGTTTCTACTCTCATCGCCGTTATAGAAAATATTGTTACATATACTATGGATCTGAAAGGCTGGAGCCGCAAAAAGGCTTCTATCATTAATTTTATAGGAATATCGATACTTTCCCTGCCGTGCGTATTCGGATTTAATCTGCTGAGCGGATTTCAGCCGCTGGGAGAAGGCTCGACGATTCTCGACCTTGAAGATTTTATACTCAGCAATAATATCCTGCCGCTGGGCAGCCTGGTGTTCCTGCTGTTCTGTACATGCCGCTACGGCTGGGGCTGGGATAAATTCTACGAAGAAACTGCTCAGGGAAAGGGACTTAATTATCCTAAATTCGCTCGTAAATATATAAGTTATGTCATTCCTGTGATAATACTGGTGATATTCGTCGGAGGTTATCTGTCGAGATAAAAAACACATTCTGGAAAAAAAAAGGCAGTTAAGATATAATCTTTTCAGTTTGTATGACGAAAATATAAATAGGATAACCGGTTATACAAGATAAAATCTTAATTAAGAATTTTAGGAGGGTATATAATGTCTTTTATAATATCGCAGACAGGAGTCGGTAGGCTTCCGACTGAGTTGGTAAAAAATGCCGCATTTATAAAACATATCGACTTTGATCCGGTGCATCAGACTGATGAAACCGATCAGTACGCTGAAAAAATAAGCGGTAATTCGAGTCGGTTTGATAAAATTTCGATCAGTGCAGAGGCTCTTGCTAATGCCAAGGATATACTTTTTTCGGATTCTAAAGAGGATATTTCTCAGCAGCAGGAATCATCCGTTATTGATATAACTGATCCGGCGTATATTGAAAGTAAAAAGCAGGGCGATGCTTTAAGCAGAGCTATGAACAGTTGGAAGAATGCTGTCGAACATCTGAAACAGATAAGCGAAAGCAGCAGGGATTATGATTATTCAAAAACAATGAAACTGTTTAAAAACAGCTATGCAGATTGGCAGAACGAACTGAAAAATTCCGACCCGGATGCGTACGGAGCATGGATTCGTATGTTGGAGAGAAACTGAACATATCTGATAGGGAAATATAATTGTGATAGAGTAGTTGCGATTCATAACGGCTTCCTTAGGCGGTTTATTTTGTCATGACTTATTTCCATTAAAAGAATCTCTGCGGATTATTTTATATTCAATTATTCAGTTTGATTTTACAATCTATCTTCAAAGCATAACAATCATGATAGAAAAATATTTTGAAATATGATATAGTCATAAGATAGTATTAAATTTTCAGCGGTAGCGAAAGATTCTGAGAATAGGGGGGGGTGCTCCCTTTCTCGCTTCCCTGAGGGAACTGAATCTGCCATATATGCAAGGAGGATAATCTATGAAGCAAAGAGTTTTAACTATTATCATCACCCTTACGCTGTGTTTGTGCATGACTGCCGCACCAGCAGTGTACGCATTGGAGGAAACGCCTCCGCCGCAGGAGAGTTCTCTGTCAGTGGAGAATACAACTGAATCAGATATCAATAATGAAAATGTTGATAATCCTGAGCAGCTGGACAGTACGCTTTCGGCGGACAGTCCAACCGGAGCGGATATCAGCAATGATAGTGTTAATGTGCCTGAACAACAGGAAAATACTGTTCTGGCGGAGAACACAACCGGAACGGATATCGGTAGTGATAGTGTTGATGAGTCTGACCAGCAGGATGATACTGTTGTGGCGGACAATATAGCAAGCAGAGAGGATGTGATCCCTACTCCGCAGCAGGTTTATGAGGCTATGATCGCTCTAAAGGCTCAGGACCGTTATAAGGAAGGAGCGTCATGGACCAACGAAACTCATAGCTATACGTGGAACGGCGGAACGGCAGGAGGGATTGCAAGTTCCGGCGCGGGCTGCGTGGCTTTCGCTTATGAGCTCAGCGATGCGGCATTCGGCAGTTTGCCCGCAAGAATGACGTCGACCGTTAATTTTTCGGATGTAAAAGCAGGAGATATCCTGAGGGTAAATAACGACGCGCACACCGTAATTGTAATTCAGGTAAGTTCCGAGGGTGTTGTAGTTGCTGAAGGAAACTACCATGAAGGAGGCAGCGGCGGTCTTGTTCATTGGGGACGTTCGATGACAAAGGCTGAGGTTGAAGCTGCCAATCATTATATCACCCGCTATCCGGAAAATTATATCCCGCCGGATGATCCATCTGCCAACGATCCGGTTGAAGGAGGAACGGGAACTTTTGGAGAAAATCTCAACTGGACGCTGACAAAATCGGGTACGCTTACAATTTCAGGCAGCGGATCTATGCCGGATTACAGCGCTTCTTCGGAGCAGCCCTGGAATAGTTTTTCAGAGCAAATTTTGAAGATAGTTATTGAAGACGGTGTAACTAATATAGGCGACTGTGCTTTTTGGGGCATTAAGACTCTCAGTGTGAATATTCCTTCAAGCGTAGAATCCATCGGCAATAACGCTTTTCTGGAAAGCTCTATCATAGCTGTAAATATTCCCGCGAGCGTGAAAACTATCGGCATCAGCGCTTTCAAACAATGCAAAAATCTTGGGGCTGTAACCGTTTCCGAAGGTGTGGAAACCATTTGCGACAATGCCTTTCGCGGCTGCACGTCGCTTAAATCCATAAGTCTGCCGGCAAGCGTCAACAACGTGGGCGCCGGAGTATTTATGGGTTGTGCAGAAATGACGCAGGCGGCATTTGCTTCCAGTGATAAACAGGTACAATTGGGCGATAATCTGTTTACGCAATGTTATAAACTGACTTCTGTAAAGCTGCCTGAAAACATAAACGCCATCGGTGAAGGAATGTTCCAGAACTGTCTTATGCTTTCAAGCATTACTATTCCGCAGGGCGCGGAGAGTATTGGAGGTAGCGCATTCGCTTCCTGCGGCATTTTAACTGACGTCTGGATTCCGGACAGCGTAACACAGATAGGATCAGCTGCATTTTCAGCGTGTAACTATTTGAAAGATATATATTTTGGCGGTAATGAGGATCAGTGGAGCAGAATAGGAAAAATCGGAGATACCGCACAAACATTGGCAAAAATGACAATCCATTACGGCAGTTCTATGCCGGAGCCAGAACCTGATCCCGACCATGAGCACAGCTGGGCTGCAGGTTGGAGCAGCGACAGCGCGTATCACTGGCATGAATGTTCGGCTGCAAATTGCGATATTACCGAAAACAGCGGCAAGAACGGTTACGGTGAGCATGTATATGACAATGATACGGACGATACCTGCAACACCTGCGGCTATACCCGGACGACGGGACAGCCTGAACAGCCTGAACAGCCGGGTCACGAACACATTTGGGCTGATGTCTGGAGCAGCGACAGCGCATATCATTGGCATGAATGTTCGGCTGCAAACTGCGGTATTACCGAAAACAGCGGTAAGAACGGCTATGAAGCGCATAACTATGGAGAATGGGCAGTTGACAAGAGCGCAACAGCTTACCAGAGCGGCAGCAGACACAGGACTTGCGCCGTATGCGGTTACAATCAGACGGAAGTAATTCCTGCCACCGGCAGCTCGTCTTCTGGCGGGGGCGGCGGTTCCGGCAGCAACAGCTCGTCCAGCACTACAAACACGACTCAGAATCCGGATGGTTCTACCACCACTACCAAGACCGATAATAGTACCGGAACGGTTACAGAAACAACCAAAAAACCAGATGGTTCGCAAATTATAGTAGAAACTAAAAAAGACGGTACGGTGACAACAAAGGAAACTGATAGTATCGGTAATAAGACAGAAACAGTCGTCAGGTCGGACGGCTCCAGAACTGTTACTATTGAGCAAAAAGACGGTTTTACTACTATTGTCAATACAGATGCCAACGGTAAGATGAAGACAGAGGTCAAATTGCCCGGCGATGTGACAAGCGATGCTCAGCAGAAAGGCGAAACAGTAGTCCTGCCGATTGAAGAAGTTCAGACAGATAAGAATAGCCAGGAGGCGCCGGTTATAACTGTGAATACAGGAAGTAATAAGCCGGTTAAAGTGGAAATCCCAGCCGTTAATCCTACCCCTGGCACCGTGGCTGTAATCGTTCATCCGGATGGAACGGAAGAAACCGTAAAGACTTCCATTCCTACGGAAGATTCTGTTTTAGTGTCCATACCTGACGGAACTACATTGAAGCTTTTTGATAACAGTATAGATTTTATGGATATATCTTCTGAGAATTGGGCGGCGGATGCCATTGATTTTGTTTCTGCCCGCGAACTGTTTACAGGCACGGCGGCGGCTACTTTTACTCCTGAAGCTCTAATGACCCGCGCTATGCTGATGACTGTTTTAGCTCGTTTTGACGGTGAGAACACTGACGGCGGCTCAACCTGGTATGAAAAGGGCATGGATTGGGCAGTAGCCAATGGAATCAGCGACGGCAGCAGCCCTGACGAAAGCATCAGCCGCGAGCAGTTGGTTACAATGCTTTGGCGGTATGCAGGTTCACCTGCTGTTTCTACTGTTTCAGGTGTGTTGTCCGGCTTTACGGATTCGGAAAAAATCACCGGTTTTGCGCAGAACGCTATGAACTGGGCTGTGGAGAATAATATCATCAGCGGTTTGGGCGATGGGCAGATAGAACCTCAAGGGCAGGCTACCCGCGCGCAGGTTGCTCAAATTATGATGAATTTTATACAAAAATAATTGCAAGTTAAATCGGACCGGTAAAGGAATTTTTGCTGGTCTGGTTTTTTTGTAAGTTAAAAGAGCCATCTCTCGATAATTATTCATTTGCTGCTGCAGAGCTTTTAATTATCTTTCGCATAAATTCAGGATTTTGTGTGATTTAAGATTATTAATATGGTTGAATCTTATAATGAACTAAAAATAAAACAGTTCTTCAAATTTTTTATCCAGGGCAATGCATAATATCAAAGCTAATTTAGCGGTGGGATTGAATTGCCCTGTTTCTATTGAGCTTATGGTATTGCGGGATACGCCCACTAATTTTGCCAGAGCTGCCTGGGATAAATGTTTTTCTGCCCTCGCTTCTTTCAGGCGGTTTTTAAGTATAAGTTTATTATCCATCTTTCTGCTCGATTTCAATTTTAAAATAAGTGATAAACATATTTCAGGAATAATATCAGAAATATAACGGCAGCTAAAAAGAATAATATCATAAAGAAAACAGAGGTTTTGGTTCTGACTTTAGTAAACTGATAAGTCCAGTTTGAAAAGCATGTTACTGTTACCAATAATCCCATAGCATAGTTTGCCGAGTCGTCTAACGGAGTAAAGCGTGAAAGGAGTATCCATAATATTGTAAGAACGCTCATGGAAAAATATGCGCCTTTCAGTCCGATGTATTCGATTCTTTCATCCGATATATCGTTTTCTTTTCTGCTTTTTTCTAAAATTTCTTCTTTGTCCATGATAACATCTCCTTTGCCAAGTTTTATTGTCAGGTATAATATATCATTACCAAGTTTACTTGTCAATACTATCTGCAAAGTTTTCTTGGCAGACCTGTTTTGTGATCATTTATAAAAATAAGAACGAGTATTAATGAAATTGTTCTGCTGTTAAAGTTTTGTAAAAAATATCTGGAGGACTTTTGCAGGAGTTTACTATTGAAATTTAACGGATTTATATTTTAAGAATATTATGATCATGAAAATGCTGTTGGCTGAGATTATTAATATTAACTAAAAAAGGAGCCTGCCGCCCTGCCTGCGCAGGTGCGGAAGCTCCCTTCCAGATGTTTGATTAGAAATACCGGTACAGGTTGCAGGCGATATTTCAGTTATGATAGCAATGGCTTATTAATATGGCTTGTAGATTGTATAGTCTGCAGACTAAAGAATTGGTAAAGTTCGGCGGGTAAAATGCGGCGGGATGCGTTGTCATCCTTGTTATGCCGCACTTTTCTTCGCCTGCTTTTAACGATTTTTAAGTGCGCAGACTATAATATTGACTTTGAAATCTATACATTACAGTATATGCCGACATACGGTTTTTATGACTGTTTTGAAGAAATATTATTTAAGATTTTTTCTTCTGAAGAAAAATAGCCCTGTACCGGTTGAAATAATCGTTATTCCGGCGGAATACAGGCACATATTGTTTATATTTTCGGTTTGCATGTTTGAGTATTGAGCCTCCTGTCCGGCAGGCAAAACATTATACCAAAATTCATACTGTTCGCGTTTTTCTCCCGTAAGATAGTTGGGATTCATAGTACCGTCGTCGTAATATTCCGGTTGATTCAGCATGCGCTGAATTTCTGAGATAAAGCCCATAGATAAAAATATTATTAATATGCAGATTATAGGCGCGATGGCTTTATTTTGAATCAGCATACTTATCATGGTGAATATAGAGCAGAGAGCCGTTATAGTAATGACGCTTCCAGCGGTCAGCAGTAAAAATTCTGATAGATCGGGGTCGCTGAATCCTATTAGCGGGATACCCAGCAGCACGTTTGCTGAAATATACGATAAGCATAACAATAATGATGCTGATACGTTTGTGATAAGATTTGCGCAATAGATTGCCGTTCTTTTATGACCGGCGATTATTTTATTTCTCATAGTACCGTCGCTGTATTCCACGCCTAAAAAGAGCGAACAAAATATAGAACTTACTATTCCGATCAGAATGGCGTATTTAAAAAACGTGAATTCAAGGGACTGAGGTATGCCGTACACCTTTAGCTGTTCATACTGTTTTAATATTAAAGCGCAGCCCGCTGCAAACATAAATATCATACTTATCAGAAAAAATTTATTTTTTTGCAGCCGGGCAAAATTTGAATGTAAAAGTCTGTTCATATTTTCACCTTGTATTTTGAATGGCAGCGTTGATTTACTTTTGCAGAATCAGTTAATGTCATTCATATTTATTTTCTGCAATCTTTTATAAAGCTGCCGGACTAAAATTTCGGCAGCTTTTGATTGTTCGCCCAGCATGGGCGGTGATGTGAGAGGACAGGAATTAGTCCCCCTTCTGCTCGATTTAATAACTTTGATTTTATTTTCTCAACGATATTTCCGCTTTAAATAAATCTCCGTCTATCGAAATATTAAATTTACCGCCCTGCAGTTCGGCGAGGCTGCGCGCAATATTGAGTCCAAGACCGCTGCCGTCGGTAGTTCGGGAGCTGTCGCCTCTTACAAAGCGCTCGGTCAGTTCGTCGGCATTAATATTAAGACGATCGCGGGAGATATTTTTAATAGATATCGTTACCATGCCGTAAGCAATCGGTTGATTCGGCGTGCTTTGCGTATTTTCGCTGTCTGCTACATTAATATAAACGCGGGTGTTAGGCATGGAATACTTGCAGACATTGCTCAGCAGATTATCCATTATGCGCCAAAGCAGTCTGCCGTCCGCTTCGGCGATTACAGGATTTTCCGGCATGTCTATCACGGTATTAATTAAAGCCGCCTTTAGTTTTTCCTGATATTCGCCTACGGACTGGTTTACGATTTCGCAGATATCTATTTTATTGAGCGAAACATTTATATTTCCCGTTGACGCTTTGGAAGCCTCAATCAAATCTTCTGTCAGTTTTTTTAATCTCTGGGATTGTCTGTCGAGAATATCGACATATTCCCCCGCTGCTCCCGAAAGATTTTCCTTTTTCAGCAGATCTACATAATTAACAATAGAAGTAAGCGGCGTTTTGATATCATGAGATACGTTGGTAATCAGCTCTGTTTTAAGGCGTTCGCTTCTGATTCTTTCATCTATGGCGATGAGCATGCCGCTGCCGATACTGTTCAGATTTTCAGCGTGTTCTTTAAAGTCGCCGATCATCTGTTCAGTGTCTACTTTAACGTCCAACTCGCCTTTTGCGAGAGCTCTGCCGCCTTTCTGCAGCTTGCGCATCATGAGGCTGACAGCGAGTATGACGATTATTATCATCATATCGAGTATAAGGCATAACATTCCTGCAAATGGAATGTGGATACCGCCGTATCCCCAGTATGAATTGTAAGCGATATTATAGCCGAATATGAAGTTTATAAAAATAGTAAAGATCGCTATGGCTGTCAGTTTCCATTGGATACCTGCGCTTTTTGCAGCTTCTTTTAATATGCGGTTTATTTTGTTAGCTGGTGCGCCGAACAGTTTTGAAAAGCATTTGCCGAACAGGCGGAAAAACCATTTGCAGAATTTATATGCGACGGAATTTCGCCACCATTTTCCAAGTTTTAGCCTTACCGAGCAGCTCATTAATCCGATTATGCCGCAGGCGATGCCTATGTCAAATAATAAGACTGATAATACCATCATCGGGGCGGCGAACTTAAGCGCCGTATGCTGCAGAGAGTTTGATATTATAAATGCTGATAACGTTATAAGCGAAGAACAGAGTCCTGTGATTATGATGAAGAAAAGATCTATAGGAATATGTTCTATAACGCTTGCTTTTATTGCAAGACCGTTTCTGATTTTGCAGGTTGGTTCGGATTTCCCGTAGATCGTCTGCGTATAATAGCTGCCGGTTTTTGCAGAAAAGCTGTTTTTAAATAAGCTGTCTTTGTTGGATTTATTTTCATAGAAATCAGCCGAAGGCTGCGCCGTTTCGTTATTAATATTAATATCTTTATCGGCTGGGCGTTGAGTATTTCCTGTATTATTATCGCTGTAATCCGCTGGATCTGCAGCAGAGCTGCTTTCAGCATTAATATCACCTTTGGAGTCAGCAGAGCTGGAAGTTCCGCTGAATGGATGTTCAGGATTTTTCCCGTCAAAAGCGTCGATGCTGTTTATGTCATAAACTTTTCCGACAGGCTTTCTGCCTGCTGATACGAGGAGGAACAGCAGAAGTATTAAGTTCAGAGCGCCTAAGATGATGTCTATAAAAACAAGCCAGTTTCTAATCGGGAAGAATATGCGGTGCAGCGTTTGCAGTAAAAAATATTGATCCACGTATTCTGCCGGTTCTTTGACCGTTGCTACAGCCGTGAAGCCGTTGCTGAGCTGAATGACAACTGTATTTTCTGTTGTCGCGGAAGTATCCCAGTTTTCGTCGTTGGTGAAAGCGAGAGAGCCGTATTTTGAAAAATTCGAATCTTTGCCGTATCCCATATTTAAGATATTAAAATCATTCAGATGATCTGAACCGTAAAAATGTCTTTCAAATTGCGATATTTCGCTTGGATTTACGAGCTGCAGGGTAGAAGGCATGGCTGCAGGCTGACCGGTTTCTGGAATCTGCTCTCCATCCTCCGCATGAGAAGCGGCAGTATTTTTATAAAGAGCGAAATAGTAATTGCTGCTGGAGCTTAGATAAAAATATCCTCCGTCGATGTAGTATTCATTATCATAGTATATATGTGAAGAATTATCTTCATAATCCGGATCCTGCATAATATCGTTAATGGACATATCGGCAAACGCCAGCGTTTTCCATATTAAGTCGAATTTAAAGCTGCGGGTATCAGTATACTCGCTTTCTTCGTTATTCCAAAGATTGTTTTCGTATATATATAACGTGCCTATAATACTGAAAACGAACATAGATATGCATATAATGAGCAGCAGGGCTGCGGCTAATTTTGCACCCGCGCTCGTTGTTAATCGTTTCATCATAAAATCCCCCTGTGAATAGCCTGTTATTTATTTCCTTCTGATTTTTCGATTTTATATCCCTGCCCCCACACTACTCGCAGGTAGCGCGGTTCAGACGGATTTATCTCTATTTTTTCCCTTATATGCCGCACGTGAACCGCTACGGTGCTTTCCGATTTATACGGATCGTCCTCCCAGATTAATTTATATATCTCACCTGACGAATACACTTTGCCCGGCGTTTTCATCAGCAGTCTTAATATATTGTATTCTATAGGAGTGAGAGAGATGGATTCTCCGTCAACGGTGACTTTTTTTGTTTCATCGTCGAGCATAAGACCGCCGATTTCATAAATGCTGCTGTGTTTATCCCATGCTCCCAGATTGGTGTAACGCCTGAGCTGGGATTTTACCCTTGCCAGCACTTCTACCGGATTAAACGGTTTTGTAATGTAATCGTCTGCGCCTATGTTAAGACCCAGAACTTTATCCGTATCTTCGCTCTTTGCCGTGAGCAGTATTATAGGCACGTTTGATTCTTCGCGTATCTTGGAAGTCGCCGTGATCCCGTCCGTCACGGGCATCATGATATCCATAAGAATAAGCTGTATATCATGATTTCGTACTGCTTCCAGAGCTTCGTCGCCGTTATAGGCTTCAAACAGCCTGTATTCTTCAGATGAAAGATATATTTTTAAAGCCGAGACGATATCTTTTTCGTCATCGCAGATCAGAATATTATACAATTTTCACACATCTCCCTTCAAGGATTCCTGCAGGTTTGCCTTATGGTACTATTTTAGCAGATTTAACAATTAAGAATAAACTGTTTAAGTCATTAAGATTTGTTTAAGATTGAGGAAACGAGGAGATGATATCTTATGTCATCGCAAGTTTATAAATAAAATATGGCTGACGATTAATAGAATTATAGTTAAACATACTTAACGAGTGGGAGCCGGACAGGAGAATGAATGTTAGATGTGTGAATGACAGATAAGCAGTCTAACGGATTTATTAGATGAATTAAAAGAAGCTAAAGATGAAATTGAGAGCGATAAGAAATAGGAAAAACTTGCAGTGTTATTGATAATCTGCAGAAAACATTAGAAAATTAAAATTCGGTCATAAATGATTTTTAAGACGCTTGAAATCAGGCGTCTTTTTAAGTGGAGATATATGTTCACATGGTTATTTTGTTTAGGATAGCTAAAATACGGGTATTATAATTTAAATATACAACATTGAAGATATCAATATATAATTATATATAGAAATTTAATTATAGTTATGGTAAAATTAATAAAAAATATTGTTTTGCGGCAGGATAGTGTCGGTCAGCAGGATTGTTATTAAGGTGTTTTATCATGCAGAGGAAAAGAGAGGCGGTAGTTTAATGAAAGAAAAAATTAAAGATTGGATTATTTCAATAATAGGTTTGACGGTGGGGGCGGCTTTAGCAGCGGCTGCGCTGGAGAATTTCCTGATACCTGTAAAGGTTCTCGACGGAGGACTTAACGGTATCGGTATGATTATTAATTTTCTTACGGGAGCTCCGTTGAGTATTCTCGTATTCGTACTTAATATTCCATTTTTTATTATCGGATTTATTCAACTCGGAAAAGAGTTTATTATAAAATATGGGTATGGGATAATAGCTTTTACTCTTTTGCTTGAACAATTCAAGCATATGGGAGGTTTTACGCACGATCAGCTTCTTGCGCCTATATTCGGAGGGGTTATACTGGGAATCGGCGTTGGTATGGTAATACGTTCCGGCGGCTGCATAGACGGTACGGAAATGATAGCTATTCTCATTAATAAAAAAACGTCGTTGTCCGTAGGACAGACTATTTTTTGTTTTAATGTTGTAATTTATACGGTTGCAGGTTTTCTGTTCGGCTGGGACAGGACTATGTACAGCCTGCTCACTTATTTCATAACTTCCCGCCTGATAGATATAGTTGAAAATGGATTCAGTAAGGCTAAGTCCGTTATGATTATTACAAATGATGGAAGGAAGATTGCTGATGAGATATACGCTCGTCTTGGAAGAACGGTTACAAGTATAGAGGGAGAAGGCATGATAAGCGGTAAGAAGGTAGTGCTTTATTGTGTTATCACTCAGCTTGAACTTAGAGAGATTAAGAAGATCGTAAGAGAAGCGGATGAGTCGGCGTTTGTTACCGTTTCCGATGTTTCCGAGATTGTGGGAGCGCATATTAAGAAAAATAATATGGGTATAGACGACGGTTCGCAGGTAGATGGGAACAACCAGACGGGAGGTAAAGCTGCAAAGGCGCAGATATAATTGATAAATATGATTTTAAAGTTTCCGCGGGATATGAATATATTTCGCGGAAATAAATATGTGGAGGAGATTTAACAGGATTGAAACTGGATAAGGTTATAAAATTATACATTAATAAAATAAAGCCCGACTGTTTTCGCTGCCGTATAATACAGGTCAGCTTAACAGGACAGGCTTTATTGTTTTGATATTGAAACTTAAATATTAATACTTGATTTCATTAAAATA
This sequence comes from Bacillota bacterium, assembly GCA_022790955.1. Classification (GTDB taxonomy): domain Bacteria; phylum Bacillota; class Clostridia; order Peptostreptococcales; family Anaerovoracaceae; genus JAAVYD01. The sequence continues at coordinate 30,932 of JAAVYD010000044.1, read as the reverse complement.
TAAAAATATTACTTACCCATGCGGCGGCGGAATTGTTCAGGATTATCTACGCAGTTAAGCGCGGTTTCCTCGGAAATCTGCCCCGATTGATAAAGATTTAATATATATTGTTCCATTGTTATCATGCCTTCGGCGGAGCCGGTAGCGATAGCGTTATTTATCTGATGGGTTTTATTTTCTCTTACCAGACTGCGTATGGCGTTATTCATATGCATGATTTCATAAGCAGGAACCAAATCGCCGTTTACAGCGGACAGAAGCTGCTGAGATACCACGGTGTGAAGTACCGTGCTTAGCTGCACGCGAATCTGCGCCTGCTGAGAGCCCGGAAAAGTGTCGACTATACGGTCGATGGTATTTACAGCTCCGTTTGTGTGTAGCGTGGCTATGAGAAGATGTCCCGTTTCTGCAGCCGTCATTGCTGTACGAATCGTTTCTTGATCTCGCATTTCGCCGAGAAGTATTACATCCGGAGCCTGTCTTAAACAGGAACGCAGGGCAGAAAGATAGTCTTCTGTATCTATTGCGACTTCTCTCTGGCTTATAATGCTGCGCTGATTTTTGTGCAGATATTCTATTGGATCTTCGAGAGTAATAATATGACATTCTCTTGTGCGGTTGATTCGATCTAAGATACATGCCTGAGTCGTGGATTTTCCGCTTCCTGCAGTTCCTGTCACGAGTATCATGCCGTGAGTTACGCCGGCGAGGGACATTACGTGTTCAGGGATATGCATTTCTTCCCAGTCGGGAATATTAAAAGCCACCACGCGGACAACCGCCGCGAGGGATCCTCTCTGGCGGTAGGCGTTTACACGAAAACGCGCAAGACCGGCGACTGCAAATGAAAAATCATCATCGCCGCGTCTGAGATATCCTTCCATAGAACGTTCCGCATGTGTGTAAATTTCTGTAATGAGTTCTTCTGTTTCGTGAGGAAATATTTTTTCCTCGCTTATAGGTATAATACGTTTATCTATTTTTTCGCATACGGGACCGCCCGCAACGATAAACAGGTCCGATGCTCGGTCGGTTACCGCGCGTTTCAGATAATTCAGTAATTCTGTCATGAAAGGACCTCCTTGTTTAGTACATTAAAAACTGATTCAGGCATATTTCGCAGACAGATAATATTAATGTTATCTGAGCAAAACATAGCCTGAGAGGATTCCTGCATTAAAGCAGGTTGAATTTTTATTAATTTAAAATTACGACAGCGTTCCATTCCACAGGTTGAGATTGTCGCTTGCTTTCCATTCGTCGGTTGGGAGAGCCTGCCAGTAAAGAATTGCGTAATCCTGAGGTGTGTTGATTTCAACGGCTACGTTTAGAGCCTGAGTATCCGAAATACTGCATTTATAATAATATATGCCGTTATGCATGAGTACGCCTTCCGGAAGTTCGCCGGCGCGAAGTCTGGCAAGGATTTCCTGAGCTTCGCAGTCCGCTTCATAATAAGCCGTTACCGATATGGCTGATGCATCTCCGAGCCGTACGTTAGCTCGCACAGTGGACAGGCTCAGAAGCGCAAAAATAGTAAGGCACAGCACGGCGAATACGACTAACAGCAGGGAAGCGCCGTTTACAGTAGGAGGCGAAAACTGTTTTTTTTCGTTTCTATTCATTTAGAATTACCTCCTGCCATGCTGTATTAATTTTAAAAAGTATATCCTGTTTGTCGGAATTGTTGTTAGCAGTAACTTGAATTATGGCTTTCTGCATTCCTATAACATCGGTATTAACGCTTTCAGCTGTAAGCTGATAAGCAGATTCTTCATTAGTAACATTCCAGTTTTCATCGTAATTAATGCGAAGTACGCCCTGTTCGCAGCTGCCGTTTAATTGTTTTGCTGCGCCCGACAAGGCGTTTTCTGTATCTCCGCCTATATATTTTATGGTTTCTGCCGCTGATTGGGCTGCTAATGCTGCCTGGTCGCGGGCCTCGCTGCCTGTGGATATTGCATCCGACTTAACAAAAGCCTGAACGCATAACGCAGCAGCAAGAGCGAACACCAGAAGCATTATCATCTGTTCCATCAGCGCAAGAGGGGCTTTGCTTCTCATACTTCCGCCGCCTTTCCGCTTCGCACGGACATATGAAGAGTGCTGTCTGTTCCGTCAGTATCTGTAACGGTTGCAGTCAGCAGGTTTCCGTTCATAGATAGCTTTAATTTGTTTGCTTCCATGATTTTTTCGCCATCCTCCGGATTCAGCGAAGCGGATTCGGAAGCGTAAAGTTCCATGAGGTAGCCGTCGTAGCAATATACGTGAGTTATATAATTGCCGCCTGCTGTTCTTGAATACAGACTCAAGGCGTCGCTGCTGCCGAATTTTTCTACTGCTATTCCGTTAATAGTATCGGCTTGGCGAACTCGCGCAGCCATGTACTGCATATATGTGCGCTGGTTGTATGTCGCCTGGTCGCGCTCATTGATTCGGCTGTAAGCATTAGCTCCGGTAAGCAGCACGGTAAGTACGCATACCGCGAATACGGTGAACAGCAGCAGAGCTATAAGCGCTTCCAGTTGATATTGAGTTGATCGTTTTTTCATTTACTGTTCTCCAGTACCGTTATATCAGGCATCAGATTTTCAGCAAAAGCGCTGTAATGGACTGTATATTTCTTATCGTTGATCTGAATGCCGTAGTGTTTTTTTAAATATTCTAAATCGGGTGGATAAATTCCTTCTGCTGAGTAACATGATACGCAGCTTCTGCGCAGCGCTTCTTCGAGCTGCCTCAGACTTTCCGTTTCACGGTCGTCATCCAGACTGTTCAGAGCCGCGGCGAAAAATAAAAGTACAGCCGCTGCCACTGCCGGAAGCAGCAGACCTCTGATCAATCCTACTAATGAACCTTTCTTCTTTTTCATGAGGATCACCCGATTGCAGACATTATGTGCATGAGCGGCAGCATTACGGACAGGAGAATAAGCCCTACTAATATTGAACATACCAGAACGAGGGCAGGTTCGATTCTTCCGACCATGTCTTCGAGGGCCATCTCGCTTTCTTCGGTGAGATCACGCGTGATTTTATCCATTGATGCATCTGCCGCGCCGCTTTGCTGACCTAATTCCAATAGCCGGCACTGAGCTGCAGGCAGGAGTTTGCTGCCTTTAAGAGCGCTGCTTAATGTTTCTCCGTTTTCCAGTCGTTCGCAGCAGTTTGTGCAGCGTGATTTTGCAGCTGGAACGTCGTCCATGAGTCCTGCTGCCAGAGTTATGGCTTCTTCAAGAGGCATTCCGCTGGAAATTCCCATTGTCAGCGCCTGAGCGATCCTTGCAGTGTTCATTTTATTAGCAATACCTTTATCGCCTCTGCCGTTTCGCCATATTGACAGCACTTTTGAGCGCAGCGAATCCACCGCTGCAAAAGCAGCGAGAAATACGGCTGCCAATGCGAGTAATATCCATAGTACAGGCATGATTCCGTCCAGCCAGCGTCCGATCGTTAAAAGACCTCCGGCAACGCCATTAAGCTGTCCGCCGAGGGATGCATAAACATCGTCGAATATAGGTAAAACTTTGACTAATAATACCGCGATAACTACGAGCATTAATACTAACATTACTGCCGGATATAAAAGTGCGCTGCGTACGCGTCTGTTCATACGCAATCTATCTTCATAATATCTTGACAACGCCGACAGCGCTTCTTCTGTGCGGCCTGTCTGTTCGCCCATCTCTACGAGTCCGCATACATAAGCGGGAAACCGTTCTGTTTTCCTTAATGCGTCCGACAATGGAGAACCTGCGTATACTTGCTGCGACATTTCGGAAAGCATTGCCTTATATTCGGGATCGCTTTCCTCCGCAAGCAGAGAGAGAGCATCTCCTGCGCCGACTCCTGCATGAAGCAGGAGTGATAGTTCCAGACACAAAGAAGAAATTTCTTCGTTTGTAATAGCTTTTTTCATTTGATTTTAAGACTCCAATTTTATAAATTTAAAAAAACAGGGCCTGCGAAAATTCACAAGCCCTTTTAAACTAATTATAAGCCAAGTGATCCGTTAAAGAATTAAAGTATCTTTTCGGAATATACAGGCTGAATTTTTATTAATACAGATATTTGGTCGTGTAGTTACTTCCGTCGCCGATATATTCCATGATATTAGCGCTGCTGTTGCTTGAGGAAGCAAAAGTAGGATCCATACGCTGCCACTTGGAACCGTCGAAATAGATAGCTCCGTCGATCCAGCCGGTTTCCTTAGTCCATACGCTGACCCAAGCGTGATATGCGTTTCCGGCATATCCTACTACTAACTTGCAAGGTACGCCTTCGCTTCTCAGCATGCCTGTCATTAAAGCGGCATAATCGAAGCAGATACCCTGCTTGGAAGCAAGAACACTGTCTAAAACAGGCAGATAACCGCTCTTGACGCTTGCAGCTTTAGCCTTGTCATATGTAAGAGTGCTTATAACGTAGTCGTATATCTTTTCTACTTTCTGAAGCGGATCTGTAATGCCTACTGTAAGTTCTGTAGCTTTACTTATAGTGTTTTTAGCTACGGCGTAATCTACATACTGATTTGGTCTTAAGAACGGAGCAAATTCATCTGTTAATGAAACGCTGAAAGAAGCTGATAATACAGTAGCGTATTTTGTGCCTTCGGTGTTTTCAAAAACAGTTACTTTGTAGTTGCCGTTTCCGTCGGACAGAGGGAACGTAGTCCATTGTCCTGCTGAAATATCGTAAGTGTAGGTAGTGGAAGGTCCTGAAACCTGAACTTTAAGGCGTTTTGTTGTAGCGCCTGTGAAGTTTGCCATTACATAACCATCTTTTGTGTTTGAATAATCTATAACAGCATTTTCATTCTTTTCCTGCGCGGAGCCGGATGCTTTAGGCGTCATGCTGCTTAAAGCCGGTGCGCCGGCAAGTGCAACAGCTTCATCTTCTAATGAAACTTCCGCTTCCATGGAAACCTGATCGACGTAAACCGGAGTATTATTATCTTCGGCTTTTTTCGCTGAATCGGAATCCGTTCCTTTTGTGCCGCAGCCGGTCATAAGCAGACACATTGCGAGCGTTAAGATGAGAATTTTTTTACAGGCTTGCATAAGTATTCCTCCTTAAAAATATTCAATAACTTAAGTTAAACCAACCTGTCTTTGATAATTAAATTCAATTGATTTAATTCTTAATATATCAGAAAATTACAGGGGATGGAAGCCTTTTTTTGCACTTTCAAATAAATTTAATGCAAAATTCTGGAATGTGTATATAAACGTATTTTCAGCCTTAAAATCCCGAGCAGATTTATAAGATATATCAATAAAAATAATTGTAATATAATACAAAGCAGGATAGAATTAAATGATAGATTTTAAATTACTACATTTAATAATATAGGTTATTCAGGATAACAATTTTATGTTTTACGATAACTTTGCAAAAAAGAAAAGTTATATGAAAAAATTCCTTGTAAAATCAGGAAAAGGCTGTTATACTATTAAGGCTTGCATGAATTGTGAATTCTGAAAAATTTTTCAGAGCGGCAGCGTATTATTATATTAATATTTATTGATGCTGCTATCCTATATTTGTACAGGCAATCCTTGCCTCACTACGAGGGTGAGGCCAAAGTCCATAAGGAGGTGAAAATAATGACAAATTACGAATTAATGTATATCCTTGATACAGCTTTCGACGACGAGGCAAAGAACGCTATTGCCGATATGGTACAGAAAGTAGTTACAGATCACGCCGGCGTTGTAGATAAGGTTGACGTATGGGGTGTAAAAAAACTTGCGTATCCGATCAGGAAAAAGAATGAGGGCTTCTATGTTGTAGTTGACTTCCAGGCAGGTCCGGATCTTCCTAAGGAATTAGACAGAAGATTAAAGATCTCTGAAGTCTGCATGAGACATATCATCGTAAATAAGGACGAAAAATAAACCGTTTACCGGAATAATTTTTTCAACATAATCGCGGCAGACGATACAGCAGCCCGCATTATTAAGTTTTTAATATTTTCAGGCGGGCAGACGATGAAAAGGAGTTAAAGATGAATGTTGTCGTACTTATAGGCAGATTAGCGAGGGATCCGGAGCTCAGGTACATCCCCGAATCTCAGATGGCTGTGTGTACGTTTACTCTGGCAATAGACAGATTCGCATCCGGAGAAAGAAAAACAGACTGGCCGAGAATCACGGTTTTCGGAAAGCAGGCTGAAAACTGCGCTAAGTTTCTTACAAAAGGACGCCAGGCGGCGGTTGAAGGCAGGATACAGACAGGTTCTTATCAGAATAAGAACGGAGATACAGTTTATACTACTGAGATTGTGGCAAACCGTGTAGAATTTATCGGAAGTAAGAACGATGCGGAGCCGGGCGGTTTTGCAAGACCGCAGCAAAGTATGGATGGCGGCATGGGAAGTATGGGCGGTATGAACATGGCGAGTCAGCCGACTTCAATGCCGGAAGGAATCCCAGAGGGCTTTGAAGCCATTGACGACGACGATATTCCATTCTAAAAAAACAAAGAAAGGAGACGCACGATGGACAGAAGACGCGGAGGCGGAATGAGAGGCAGAAGAAAGGTCTGCCAGTTTTGTGCTCAGAAGGCGCAGAGCGGAACCGTAAATATAGATTATAAGGACGTTGATACTCTTAAAAAGTATACTACCGAGAGAGGTAAGATACTCCCTAAGAGAATTACTGGTACTTGCGCTATCCATCAGAGAGCGGTTACAACGGCTATCAAGAGAGCAAGAGTTGTAGCGCTGCTCCCATATGTACAGGATTAATTTCTTTAATACGGAAATAAGTCAGGAGCTGTTTTTGCAGCTCCGTTTTTAATTTAAAGTACAGGCAGGAGTCTTTGCTGTCAGCATAATAAAAGTAAATCATATGGGATTATTATCTTGAACAAAGATATGATTAAGGAGTTTTATATAATTCGGATAAAAGTTCTTAAAATTATCAGCAGTTCGATTTTTCGGCTGTATTTATGATAAAATTTAATAATATGGGCAGATAGTTCAGCGTGTCAGTGAGAACGTCGTCAGCGTTTTATTTTTAAGACAGTAAAATTTTAAAATTCAAGCAATATTATTCTGACAGACCAGGACATATTGAAAATTAAGCGCTGATGTGGTATACTATTGCCCGCTTGATAGAAAATTTACCTTGTTTTATATGCTGGTGATGGAGAAAAAAATGAAAAATGAAAAGATATCAAAGGTGAAAAAATATCTTGCCAGAATCAGATTTGAAATCATAGCCATGTTGATAATGACATTGATGTTATTAGTGGCAAAGCCTATATTTGCCATTATAGCTTTGATTTTGACAGGCATTTCCCTTAGTATTAAAAATGGAAATATAAACGATCCTATTAAGTACAGATCATTATGCGCTGAAGATCTTAGAGAGATTCAGCAGAGTATCAGCGATGCGGTGAGGCTGAATCCTTTTCCATTGTGTATGATAGATCAGGATGGAACTATACTGTGGGGTAACGATAGTTTCTGCGAGATTTTTGGTGATGAAACGGTTGATGGCGAAAATATATACGACATTACAGGCGTAAAGCTGCACGAAATGTCAAACGAGGAACTTAAAGACAGGTCGGTGCTCATCACCGCTATAAACAAGTCTTTCAAAGTACAGTTCTCCGAGCATCCGCCTTATGTGATACATGAGGGCAGGATACACACGGTAAGGCTGCTCCATTGGTTCGATAATACAGCGAACGAAGCTCTCAAGAAAGCATACAGGGAAGAAAGACCGTGCATTATTCATATTAATGTAGATAATCTGGACGATATCTTAACTCAGGCTCCGGACGACAGAAAATCCAGTTTGAGCGGAGATATAGAAAAAGAATTGCGTCAGTGGGCAACAAAATGTCAGGCTGCCTTAATCAGAGTATCTAAGAGTAAATTTGTGATAATGTGCGACACGCGTAATTTGGAAAATAACGAAGCTAATAAATTTCCTATTTTAGACGAAATACGTGAAATAGATACGGGCGTAGATATATCGGCTTCTCTCAGTATCGGTATCGGAGCGTCGGGCAAGTCTTTTGCTCAGACCGAGGAGTTCGCTCATGTAGCGCTTGATCTTGCGCTGGGAAGAGGCGGCGATCAGGCGGTAGTAAAAAAAGGTTCTAATATAGAATATTACGGCGGAAAACTTCAGACTGTAGAAAAGAGAAATAAAGGAAAATCCAGATTGGTCGCCCTTGCTTTGAGGCGTTTTATAGATCAGGCTCCAAGAGTATTTGTAATGGGGCATAAGCTGCCGGATATGGATTCGCTGGGAGCTGCGCTGGGCGTCGCCCGCATGGCGAAAAACCGCGGAAAGGAAGTTTATATAGTTATAGACAACTGGGATGCAGTGGAGATGCTTTATTCCAGAGCTATTGAAGAAAATCAGCATCAATATATAAGAAGCGAACAGGCGAAGACCATGATATCAAGGGATGACCTGCTTATAGTCGTGGATGTTCACAAGCCGAGCCTTGCGGAATGCGGCGAGCTGATAAATATGACGGACAGGGTCATAGTTATAGATCACCACAGGCGCGGAGAGGAAGTTATACAGAATCCTATGCTTATTCATGTAGAACCGTATGCGTCCTCTACTTCCGAGCTTGTTACAGAAATGATCCAGTATATAAGCCAGGAGAAAAAGGATATTACGAAGGTAGAAGCGGAAGGTCTTCTCGCCGGCATTGCGGTAGATACTAAAAACTTTTCTATTAAAACAGGAGTCAGGACATTTGAAGCGGCTACGTGGCTCAGGCGTCAGGGCGCGGACACCACGATAGTAAGGCAGCTTTTCCAGACGGATATGCAGATATTTAAAGCAAAAGCGGCTATTATAACAAAAGCAAAAAAACTTCCGGGAAATATGGCGATTTCGTATGCGGAAGGTCCGAAGAAAAATGTGTCCGTGCTGATTTCTATGGCGGCAGACGAGCTGCTTAATATAAAAGGCATGAGAGCGACTTTTGTTGTCGGGGAGTCTTTAGAAGGCAACGTCAGGGTCAGCGCCCGTTCGCTCGGAGATGTAAACGTGCAGAGGATCATGGAAACCATAGGCGGCGGCGGAAATCTTACTACGGCAGGCGGTCAGTTCGATATGAGTGTAGAGGATGTCCTTGAGCTCGTAGAGAAGGTAGCCGTTGAGGTAGCAAACGAGCAAAAGGCTAAAGAATCGAAAGAAACACAGAAGCAGAACGGTAAAGTTTCGAGGGATACTGCCAGGATCCCGCTTCAGAATGGCAAAGCGTCAAGAGATACGGGGAAGATACCGGCGCAGGATACGGATAAAGCGGAAAAAGAACAAAAAGCAAAATAGACGGAAAATAGATGCAAACGAGTGGGCTTCCAACAGTATTCTGCGTGGGAATAAGCTGGATAAATTGAAAAATAAATAATTGTTTTATCGTATTGAGCCGTTATGCCGAAAGAAATTAAAGAACGCCGTTCGCATATAATGCTTAATACATGTCGATATCGGGAAAAAGGCTTACGGTCTTTAGTTTAAAGATGAGAAAATAAGATCAATAAATTTTAAATATTGAAACAGGAGGTATCATAATGAAAGTAATTTTATTAGAAGACGTGCGCAGTTTAGGAAAAACAGGCGATATAGTTAAAGTAAACGACGGATATGCAAGAAATATGCTGTTTCCGAAAGGACTTGCCAAAGAAGCCACTGCAGGAAATATAAAAGCTCTTGAAAACCGCAAGGCTGCAGAAGCGGAGCGTCAGGCGGAGCTTAAAGCGGAGGCGGAAGCTATAAAGGAAAAACTGGAAAACCAGGTAATCGAGCTTAAATCCAAGGGCGGAGAAGGCGGCAGACTTTTCGGTGCGGTAACTAACGTAGACGTGGCTAAGGCTATTAAAGAACAGAAAAATTTCGATATAGATAAGAAAAAAATCCAGATTTCAGCGCCTATTAAAACAGTAGGCGAGCATGAAGCGACTATTAAACTTTACACTGATATAAACGCAAAGGTTAAAATTAACGTTACAATTTAAGTGTTTACAGTTTAGTTATGAAGTATTTCTGCAGATTTGTTAAGCTGTAAGAAGTTTGCATATCCGATAGGAGAATTTTTACATGGAAGAACGTATACCTCCGCATAGCGCGGAAGCGGAACGCTCGGTGCTGGGTTCTGCGATGCTCGACAAGAATGCGTTGTTTGAAGTCCTTGAGATCCTCAGACCGGAGGATTTTTACAGCGATATAAACAGGGAAATATTCGATGCGGTACGGGAACTTAACAGAAGAAACGAACCGGTCGATATACTTACGGTAAGCGAGGAGCTTAAAAAGCGAAAAAGTCTGGATATGGTCGGCGGACGGGCGCACATAGCGTCCCTGCCTGCAGATGCGCCGTCTGTTGTAAATGCGCAGTCGTATGCTGCGATAATCAAAGAGAAAGCGGTGCTGCGTAATCTTATTGCAGCATCTTCCGATATTATAGACAACAGCTATAAAGATAAAACGGACGCGGCTAAGGTGCTGGATCTTGCTGAGCAGAAGATTTTTGATATTGCCAAGATCACTCAGAAAAAAGATTATACGCCTCTTAAAGACGTCCTCTGGACTAATATGGATCAGATAGATGCGATCGCAAGCGCAGAAGGTACGCTGACCGGACTTACTACGGGCTTTATAGATCTTGATTCAAGAACATCCGGACTTCAGAAGTCCGATCTTATCATACTTGCTGCAAGACCGAGTATGGGAAAGACGGCTTTTGTGCTGAATGTCGCGCAGAACGCCGCGATTAAAGGCGGAGCGAGCGTGTTGATATTTTCATTGGAAATGTCGAAGGAACAGCTTGGTCAGAGGCTTCTCAGTATAGATTCTTCCGTGGAGCTTTCCCGGCTTAAATCCGGAGAACTTTCAAGAGGCGACTGGGAAGATCTTAATATAGCGATAGACAGGTTATCCAAGGCTGATATTTATATCGACGATACGCCGGGCGTGTCTATAATGGAAATGAAGAACAAGTGCCGCAGGCTCAAGGCGGATAAAGGGCTGGATCTTGTGGTAGTGGATTATCTTCAGCTAATGAGCTTTGAAGGCAGGGCTTCCGAAGGCAGACAACAGGAAGTCAGCACTCTTTCCCGTATGCTCAAGCAGCTTGCAAGGGAGATGGATTGTCCTGTTATAGTGCTGTCGCAGCTTTCCCGCGCGGTGGAGCAGCGTCAGGATCACAGACCTCAGCTTTCCGATCTCAGAGAATCGGGAGCAATAGAGCAGGATGCGGATATAGTAATGTTTCTTTACAGAGATGAATATTATAATCCGGAAACTACGGATAAGCCGAATACATGCGAGGTTATAATCGCGAAGCAGAGAAACGGTCCCACGGGCAGCCTCGATCTTGCCTGGTTGGGTAAATATACGAAATTTGCAGACAGAAGTCCGATTTCAGGATAATCGGGCGGATAAGGAGTATCAAAATGTCAACAGTAGCGGTAGTAGGAACCCAGTGGGGCGACGAAGGGAAAGGAAAAGCTATAGATTACATTGCGACCAGAGCGGATATGGTAGTAAGGGCGCAGGGCGGAAATAACGCGGGTCATTCTGTAGTAATCGACGGTAAGAAGTATGCCCTTCACCTGATTCCATCGGGTATTTTAAATGCTAAGACTATTAATATAATAGGAAACGGCGTTGTATTCGATCCCGAAGGCTTTTTTAACGAGCTGAAAGATCTTGAAGACGACGGTATTAATACAAAGAATCTTTTTATAAGCGACAGAGCTCATATTGTGTTCGATTATCATAAGATTATAGATTCCCTGGGAGAAAAATCCAAAGGCAGCAAAAAGGTGGGAACTACGAACAAGGGCATCGGTCCGTGTTATATGGATAAGATGGAAAGAACCGGCATACGCATGTGCGACGTGTTGGATGACGATCTTTTTGAAGCTAAGCTGTCGGCGCAGATAGACCGAAAAAACGATATGATAACGAAGCTGTACGGCGGCGAGCCTCTGGATAAGACGGCGCTTATGAAAAAATACACAGATTACGCTAAGCGTCTTAAGCCTTACGTTAAGGATACGAGCGTTATGGTGTATGAAGCTGTGAAAGCGGGCAGAAAAGTTCTGTTTGAAGGCGCTCAGGGCACGATGCTCGATATCGACCTCGGTACGTATCCATATGTTACGAGTTCGCATCCGGTATCCGGAGGATTCACTACGGGTTCGGGAGTAAGTCCGAGAGATATTAATGAAATCATAGGCATAGTTAAGGCTTACACTACGAGAGTAGGCGAAGGACCTTTTGTTACTGAAGAAGATAACGAAACTGGCGATAAGATTCGTGAGATTGGTCACGAGTATGGAGTAACCACAGGCAGACCAAGGCGCTGCGGCTGGCTTGATTTGGTAGTGGTAAGGTACGCTGCCAGAGTAAACGGGCTTACGGGCATTTCGCTGATGCTTTTAGACGTACTGGATCAGTTTGAAACTATAAACGTGTGCGTGGGTTATGAATACAACGGCGAAGTGCTGACGGATTTCCCTGCCAGTTTAAAGATTCAGGAAGAATCCAGGCCGGTTTATAAAACTCTCAGGGGCTGGAATACGCCGATTACGGGCTGCAGAAGCTACGAAGATCTTCCAGAGGAAGCGAAAGCATATATTAAGGAAATAGAAGAATTTTCGGGCGTTCCGGTAAAGATAATCTCGGTAGGACCGGACAGAGAGCAGACAATGATAAGAGGCGAGTTGTTTTAATTTACAGGGCAAAATATATTAATATATCATAATAATGTAGTTAGTTTTTAAAAATTCAGAAAGTTTATATTAATGGTTTTCTTTGCCGTAAAAAACAGCGGACATTAAAATACTTTTTATACAGCGCATTAGTGATAAATTTTGCAGGTTGTTTTGTCAGATATTAATAGCAGTAAAAAATTCTGGAATATAAGGTTTTGCAGAAAATATTTTTGATGTATATTCAACAAGTAAAAGTTTATATAAAAGTGAAAAAGAGCGATTAACTGTCTGTTTTTCGACAATATAAAGTCGAAATATCGACAAATTTATAGTATAAAACGGCGTCAAAAGACCTGGCGAATGCACATAAAAGCAGCGCAGGTCTTTTTATTACCTGCTGTATTTTGTATATTGATAGAACTAAACACTATATATTGTATAGTTTAAAGGGGGAATTTACAATTAGTGTAAAATTTCCCTCTTATCCTGTAACCAAATTGTCACATTTCACACAACGAACACAAAGATTATGTTAAAATACCGACGAGGGCGATGAGATATGAATTTCAAGCGTGAAAAAATAAAAGATATATATTTGAGAGACACGCAGTTAGAAAATATTTTTATTACCGAATACATGGTAGACGCGGAAGGAGATTTTATTAAAGTCTATCTTACGGCTATTATGTACGCGGACAGCGAAGATATGTCTAACAGCCTGATCGCCAGGCATCTCGGACTCGAAGAAGAAGATGTCCTGCGAGCATGGAATTATTGGGAAAAATGCGGAGTGATAAAAAAGCATTATCCCGATCCTCAGGACAGATTTCACTATACGGTGGAGTTTGTGAATCTCAAAGCCCGCCTGTATGGAGCGGCTGCGCACGAAGACGAGCAGCCGGACGGCATACCTGAAAGGCTGAGGAAGCTGATGGACGACGAAACTATCAGAGATCTTTTCAGCGAGATAGAAGGTATGACAAACCGTTTATTAGACGGACGGGAGCCGGAAGCCATCGTTTCATGGGTCTATGACGACGGGCTTTCGCCGGAACTTATAGCATACGCTTATAAGTTCTGTATAGAGAAACGTGGAAACAACAGGTTTTCATATGTTTCTTCATTAATAAATGAATGGGAAAAAGAGAATATAAAAACTAAAGGGGACGTGGAAAAGTTTCTTGCAGAAACGGATCTGCGCCACAATCAGTACAAGAGGATTATGAGAGCGTTAGGCTTTTACAGAAATCCTACTGAGGCTGAAGAAAAAAAGATGGATTCATGGTTTGATGAAATGGATTTCGGACTTGAGAAGGTGCTCGAGGCTTGCGCGAAGACGAGCGGCATCTCAAATCCAAACATCAATTATGTTAATAGCATACTCAGAGCGTGGCATTCGGGCAGCCGGTCGTCCGATGGTTCAAATTCCCATGCTTCAAATGCGGGCGAGTCGAATAAAAATGCGATTGCCAGGGTAAAAAAACTGTATGAGGAGCAGAGAAGAAAGAACGAAGAACTTCAGGAAGAAAGAAAGACGGCTATCTATCAATCCATTCCGAGAATAAAAGCTATTGACGACGAGCTGCGGAAGACCAGCCTTAGAATTTCGAGGGCGGTGCTTACCGGAGGAGTTGAATCAGGTGTTTCGGCAGACACCTTGAAACAGAGAATCACAGAGTTAAACGGCGAGAAGGCGTATCTTCTTACGGAGCAGGATCTTCCGCACGATTATCTCGAATTGCAGTACGAATGTAAAAACTGCAAAGATACAGGCATATTGGAGAATGGAGAACGCTGCAAGTGTTTTTCCGAAAAGTTGAAACTGTTTGTTTGAGGGGGCAGATCAAAGAAGACCCAAGCGAGTAAGATCGCGTAAGCGATCCTGAAAGGTGGATTATAATGAAAAAAAGAATAAAGAAAAATGTTAAGAAATCGTTAGAGAATGAGAGTGCGTCATTGGAGGAGATCCCAAGTATCAGCACTTCGCTGAAGAACGTTACGGAGAGTATCGGAAGCGTCGCAGTTAATGCAGCAAAAGAAACATCAGGGGCAGAAATTAGCGAAGTGTCAGTAAATGTAACATCTGACGCCGGCGTAGTTGAAAATAATAAGGATTTTAAGGACGCAAAGGCATCGGTAAAAATCACCCGACTTATAGAAAATCAGGTGAAGCATAATGCGGCTGTTATAGGAGAAAAGTTGTACAGCTTGTCTGTTTCGTACGATAACGCTTCTGAAACTATCAGAATGAATATAACAGATATGCTCACTTCGGCAATGAGGATATCAGATCTTATAGCAAATCGTATATATCGGGCGTCTCTTTATATGATAGGACGCAGAAAACATGAAGAAACAGGCGTTTCGGTGAAAAAGGCGCTCGACGACAAAATGCAGGCGCTCACTGAGGATATCAGAGAAGGTCAGTTGGGCGAATTACTGGCGGATTTTAAAGAAGTCAGAAAATCGGGAACGAAGCTGTTCGATAAGATTGCGGTCGGATATAAAGAATTTTTAAAGAAAATAGAATCCGTTATGGATTCTGTCATTAACGCATTTAAGGCGAATAAGAAAAGACATACGGCAGGTCTTGCTACGGTGGTTTGCTGTATTATGATGTTTTCAGCAGCGGTTAATGCCTGCACAGTATATAATTATTCATATCACGGTACGGAACTCGGAGCCGTGAAGGATAAAACTCAGATAGAAACGGCTGTTCAGCAGGTGAGCGAGAATGTATCTGCCGATATGAATGTGGATGTGGACGTGAAAGCTGAGCCTGAGGTGGACATAACATATGAAAAGCAGTTCAGCATAAAGGCTGCTGTAGATTCATCTGATGCGGTGGCAAATAAACTTATGGATCTGGGCGACTTGGAGGGCGACGGTTTTGCCATTCAGGTAAACGGCAGAACGGTAGCTCTTGTAGACACTCGGGAAACTGCAGATAAGATTCTGAAGACTATAAAAGAAAATTACTGTACGATTGATCCTGAAGAAACGGAAGAAGCTCTTGAAGTTTCAGCTGAACAGGCGATTAATCCTGAAGAAACGAGGAATCTTATATTAGCTGACAGCGCTAATAACGGAACCGGCATCGTGGCGTCCGGAGAGTTTGAAGGCAGCGAAGCTGCAGTGCCGGCCATGGCAGGAGAATATTCAGGCATAGATTTTTGGGCAGGAGATCCTGAGGAGCTTACAGGAATCAGCATAGATAACGTAGAATTTCAGGAAGAAATTACAATAGAACCTGTTACCGCAAAGGTTTCGTCTTTTAAAGACTTCGATAGTGCAATAGATTTGTTCGTGGATAAAAATGGAGCGAGCAAACTGATCACGGTAGAAACCACGGAGCTCGATGTTTACGATGTAGAAGTGCCTTTCGGAACGGTTACAGAAGAAACAGAAGAATTATACGAGGGCGAAACTCAGGTGCTGAGCGAAGGCATACTCGGAGTCAATAAAGTTGTGGCAAAGGTAGTTTGCGACAATGGAGAAGAAGTAGAGCGTACTGTTTTGGATCAGGATGTCGTATCTATTCCGGTAGACGAGGTTATATTGGTAGGAACAAAGGAAAAACCTTCCTGGACACCAACCGGCAGTTTTATAAATCCTGCTAACGGCAGATTATCGTCGAGATACGGCGCTCGTTGGGGCAGACTCCACGCAGGCATAGATATAGCAGGCTCTATGGGTTCCGATATACTTGCGGCAGACGGCGGTACAGTGGTATACTCCGGCTATAATGCAAACGGTTACGGAAATCTTGTTAAAATAGATCATGGCAACGGTACGCAGACCTGGTACGCTCATAACAGCGAGCTTTTGGTTTCAGCAGGGGATAAGGTTTACCAGGGGCAGCCGATAGCAAAGCTGGGCAATACGGGAAGAAGTACAGGACCGCATTGTCACTTTGAAGTCAGGATAAACGGTTCTGCCGTCGACCCGCTTTCATATGTAAATTATTAAAACATAGATTTTAGATATTATAAATCCGGCTTTCGGGACAGCTCGACAGCCGGATATTTTAGTATAAATATTCATATAATATAAGTAAAGCGAAAGATTCTTTTAATTGAAAAAGCGTTAAGTTTATGATAATATAAACATAATAAAAGGATTACCGCTTTTGGAAGGGCGGTCAGTCCTAAGTAATAGAGAGACCGCCTCAACTGACTAAAATTTAATCAGTTAGGCGGTCATACTTATTTTTACGCCATAAGGCGCAAACTATAGCAACACCGATTATAACCAGTGTATACAGGTATAATTCAGCATGTGTAATCATAAGCGTCACCTCCTTTCATAAGGAGAGTGACTGACCGTGAAGCCCTAACACGATTTGCGAAGCAAATCGCTGGCAGGTTTCAACAGAAGAATTGCACTGCGGCTAAAGCCGCGCAATTCAAGTATGTGTTCTGCGCGCCGTATCAAAGATACAGGCAGAGCATCAATGCGAGAATTCCCCGATGCGAAGCGAGGTTGGAATTTACCGCCAGAAGCGATAATCCTTTATCATAATAAAACTCTACAAGGCTTCTTTTTATTAAAAATATTTGCAAGGTATTATAAATACGGTTTAAGAAAGTTCGGGAGCTTATTTTATACAGCATTTATATAAAGTAGAGTATAGTTGGATTTGAAAAATATATTTAATTATGTTATCATATAATTTAAGTTGAGTTAATGTTTGAGATATCAATAGGTATAGATCATGGAGAATGCAAAAATTTTAGTCGTTGAGGATGAAAAGTCCATTTCGGATATTATTAAGTTTAATCTTCAGAAAGAAGGTTTTTCGGTTATTGCTTCATACGATGGAGAGGATGCTCTTTTAGCGGTCAAGATGGAAAATCCGGATCTGATTCTTCTGGATGTAATGCTTCCTAAAGTGGACGGGTTTACCGTGTGCAAAAAAGTGAGGGAAACGAGTACGGTTCCTATAATTATGCTTACCGCCAAGGAGGAGGAAGTAGATAAAGTATTAGGACTGGAGCTTGGTGCGGACGATTATATGACAAAGCCTTTCGGCATGAGAGAGCTGCTTGCAAGAATAAAAGCGAATCTCAGAAGAGCTACCATTGCTCTGGGACCTGAAATAGATACGGCGCAGTCAAACGAAAAAGAATTCGGAGATCTTACGATAGATCTTAATCGCTATGAGATCAGAAAAAAAGGAAAGATACTGGAACTGACTCTTAGGGAATTCGAGCTGCTGCGTTATCTGGCGGAAAGAGAAAATAAGGTCTTTTCCAGAGAACAGCTTTTGGAGGAGGTCTGGGGATATGAGTATTACGGCGATATAAGAACTGTGGATGTTACAGTGAGGCGTCTGAGAGAGAAATTAGAGGATGATTCGAGCAATCCTAAGTATATAATGACAAAAAGAGGCATAGGATATTATTTCTGCCGCGCTTAGGGGGGCTTCATGTGCTGAAAAAAACAAAGACAAGCATAAAATGGCGTATAATGATAATTTATCTCGTGATAATATTCATCGCCATGGCGATTTCCGGCGTATTTATAACACAGAAGCTGGAGGCTTATCAGATTAATTCCATTAAAACGAATTGTACAAAGACGGCGGATATAGTGATGCTGTCCATTCCGTTTGAAAAATATTATTCCCTCAGCACAGATCAGGAAACTATTCAGGCGATCGTAGGAGAGTGGAAAACAGGAGCTGATTTTGAAATTTATATAGTAGATATAAATTTCAAAATCATAGCGGCGGATAATACGGCGGTAGTAGGAAAGAGCGCAATCGGCACTTTAGACGACAGCGTTGTAGTAAAGGCTTTTAAGGGCGACACTGCGGATAGTCAGCAGGTTCTGCAGAATAATATTCCCGTTATGAATGTTGCCAAGCCCGTTGAGGGAGCAGACGGAAACGTTATAGGAGCTATTTATCTGAGGGCTAATCTTACGAGCGTTTACGATACTACGGCGGAAGCAAAAGTAATATTTATGCAGGCGATGTTTATAGCTCTCTGCATAAGTATAATTCTGTCGTTTTTCATAACAAATAGTATTACCGAGCCGATAAACGACCTGACTCATAAGGCGGAGCGCATGGCTTCCGGGGATTTTACTTTAGAAATAGACGTAAAGTCAGATGATGAAATAGGCAGGCTTGCGGAGATGTTTAATACGCTGCGCAAGGAGCTGGATAATAATATAAACGAAATAACAAACGAAAAAAGCAAGCTGGAAACGATTTTAAAATATATGGCGGATGGGCTTGTGGCCGTAGATCTTACGGGTGAGATTGTCCACATTAATACCGCCGCTCAGATTCTTTTAGATATTTCCGATGAAGAAAAAGAGTCGATTGATTTTGACGGCATTATGAAACGCATGGGAAAGAAAGATATTGCGGATGGCATAAACGCTACAAATTCGCGGGATGTGATAAGCGAAATCGTAAGCTATCACAGCAGGATTCTTTCCGTAAGATACGCGAGGTTCATGGATGACGGCGATAACGATATAGGCGTTATCATGCTGATTCAGGATATTACCGAGCGGCAGAAGCTGGACAATATGCAGAAGGATTTTGTTGCTAATGTATCTCACGAACTCAGGACGCCGATTACTACGATAAAAAGTTATACGGAAACTCTGCTGGATGGCGGAGTGGACGACGAGGAAACGAGAAAGAGCTTTTTAACTGTTATCGAGGAAGAAGCGGAGCGAATGGCTCATTTAGTGAAAGATCTGCTGCAGCTTTCCAGGTTAGATAATAACAGAGAAAAGCTAAAGCTGCATGAGGTCGATATGAATGTTCTGCTGGAAAAATGCGTGCAGAAGATTACGCTGACCGCTCAGGCAAAAAATCAGACGGTAATATGCGACATAGACGAGAGCAGAGCGCTTAATGTTTTTGTAGACAGAGATAGAATGCAGCAGGTGATATTAAACGTACTTACCAATTCTATAAAATATACTCATGAAGGCGGCATTATAAAAGTCGGTTCAGACATAGAAAAAAATAAAGTAAAAATTTCGGTTTCCGATAACGGAATAGGAATCAACAGAGAGGAACTCTCAAGGATATTTGAACGGTTTTACAGGGTAGATAAGGCACGCTCGCGGTCGATGGGCGGCACAGGGCTTGGATTATCTATCGCAAAGAATATCGTAGAGGCTCATAATGGAACTATAACTGCCGACAGCGTGGAAGGAAAAGGTACCACTGTGACAATCATGCTGCCTGTGGCGTGGTGCAGAGGTAAGAAGAATATAGAATAGTAAAAACCGGTCTGCGGATTTCGCGGACCGGTTTTTGTCGGTAAAAAATTAAATGCATAAAGTCAGCTTTGTAATTTTAATAATAAGGTTGATTCTTGAATAAGATTTGGCGAGTGGATAAACGCTTATTTTAATATTATGAATTAAGCATATTATCCCTGTTCAGGCATATGCTGATACAGGGGGAATTTTACCATGACGGATCATTCTATTACAATGGAAAATCGCGAGCTGCTCACTGTAACGGCTGTGACCGATGTTAAAAATTTTGATGACGAGAGTGTTTTTTTAGTGCTAAAGGAGGGAGGTCTTTCGATAAAGGGTAAGGATCTTAAAATATTGCAGCTTGATCTGAACGATGAAGGCAGGGTGGTAATAAGCGGTCTTGTGAACAGCATGATATATGTGCATTCAAAGGCGGAAACGGGCGGAAGCGTATTAAAGAGATTGTTAAAGTAGATTGGAAGTGTGTAAGATGATTGATATTTGGCGCATCAGGCGGACGCTTATACACGGAATAAACGAAGTGATCGGAGTGCCGACTACTGATCCGCTGACAGGGCTTGACTACATTTATAATCAAATGCGTGAAATATTTATAATGTTTGCCTGCGGAGCGTGCGTTGCGTTTTTATACAGCGTTTACGACGGCTGCGTTAACAGAACGAAGGAAAGCCGGAGGTTGAGAGCGCAGATAAAAGCTGAAGCTCTTGTGGAAGCGGGGGAAAATGAATGGCTTGAAGATGAGTTTTCGGATGAAGATGATGAGGAGAGCAAGCCGAAAAAAATTTTTAAACCTCATATACCGAAAGGATTTTTTTCTGCTGCGTATATTTTAGCGGATATACTATTTTGCCTGGCGGCGGGGGTTCTTATACTTCAATTTTGGTACGGCAGCAGCTATGGACGTTTGAGCTTTCATGAATTCGGAGGATTATTTGTAGGAATTTGGCTGGGATTGAAAGTGTTTGGCTTTAGAAAATCAAAACGTATACATACTCTTGCCTTTGTTTATGTTATAATACTTGTAATATCGTATATTCTTATTTTGTGATTAGGAATTTTGGAGGTACATTTTATAGTTATGAAATACAGCAGCCAATATCGGGAGTGTTGATATGGCAAAGAAAAAAAAGCGCAGGTATAAAAAAACGAAAAAGCCGGCAAACGAAGAAAATATAATAAACATAGAAATGCAGAGGGAGCTGAGAAGACAGAAGCTGAGAGTCGAAGCGCAGGAATCGAGGAAAAAGCGCGGGGCTAAGTCCATACAGGAACAAATGATGGAAGAAGTTGCCGTTAATAATATGATTCTTGAGGGTCACGCAGATTCAGGGGTTTCGGCTGCGGGGCAAAATGCCAAAGGGCAGATGCAAAAACAAGGTTCAAAGGCGAATAAGCAGAAGAAACCTGTTTCCGTCCAGAAAAAAATGGCTATAATAATTTTGGCTGTTGTAGCTACTATGGTAGCGTATTCAATTTGGAATATATTGTCGTTAAAGATTCAGGAGCGAGAAGCAAGGGCGGAAATAGAACTGTTAAAACAAAGAAAGACGGAGCTGACTCAGCAGGCTGCGGAGCTTGGCTCCGACGCATATATCGAACAGCAGGCGAGAAACTGGCTGAAAATGGCTAAACACGGCGAGATAGTATATGTACTTGAAAAAGGCAAAAAAGAAGAATAGCAGTCGGATTTGTCAGGTTTAGTAAAAGTTATATTATGAAATATTTAAAATAATCTGTTCATTTTAAAAATACGGATTTGGATTAAAGTGAAGTAAATACAAATAATGAATGTTATTAAAAATTTGACAGAATTATATAGAATCAGGGTATATATTAAAATAAATAGGATTGAATTTAAGTCAGCGAGATTCATGAGCAGTTGGTTTTTAAGAAACAGGAATCATGATTTGTTAATTGTAAATAAACGATAAATATTGAAATTACTGAGCTGCACAGCATAAACCGATTTATATTGCGGGCAAATTTATGGAGTATATTAATATTTTAATTAGTACATATAATAAATGTGAAATCAATAATTTTATAAGAATTTAAAATTGTATAAACATTAATATAATATTTAAAGGACTTGAATAGACTGGTTATTTTGAACAGTATGTTGCAGAGGAAATAAAAAATATGGAGGATTTTGTTAAAGAAGTAATTATAGTTGAAGGGCGCGACGATATTGACGCTGTGCAGAAAGCGGTGAACGCTGACGTTATAGCGACTCACGGCTACGGGATAAGCAGGGCGACTATTAAGCGCATAGATAATGCTTATAAAACTCGCGGGATAATAATTCTGACGGATCCGGATCACGCAGGAAACAGGATCAGGCAGCGTTTGACGGAAATGTTTCCGCAGGCTTTGCAGGCTTATATTTCCAGGCAGGACGCGTTGGATAAGACTCAGGATATAGGCGTGGAGAATGCTAAGCCGGAAGTGATAGAGAGGGCCGTTGCGGCGGCAGGCAGGACGCTTACCGAGCGCCGCGCCGAGTTTGACGAAAACGATATGGTATATTACGGGCTTGCAGGCGGCGCTGATTCCAGGGCGCTGAGGGACAGGCTCGGCAGAAAACTTGGCATCGGATACGGAAATGCGAAAGCGTTTTTAAAGCGTCTTAACAATTACGGCATTTTAAGAGAAGATTTGGAACGTGAGCTTAGCGGTATGTCAGAGGCAGTTAAGGAATAGGGAAAATAAATCAGGATAAAATATCCTGCGATTTTTTATGAATTTGCGCCGTCGGGACTTTTATTTCAGAAGCGGCGCGGACGATATATAATTATAATGAAGCAGGTTTTGCTGATTTTATTTCAGAAGCGGCTTTGTTAATATTTCCTAAATAAAATTAAGAAAGCAGAAGAAAATATGGACAAACTATATTCGCCTGCGACTATGGCGAAAATTAGAGAAAAGCATGGTTTCAGACATTCCAAAAGCCTGGGGCAGAATTTTCTTACGGATATTAATATAATAGATGCTATAATAGAAGGTTCGGAGATTGGTTCGGAAGATCTTGTTATAGAGATCGGACCAGGTATGGGCGTGCTCACTGCCGCCGCCGCCGAGGCAGCGGGTCGGGTCATTGCCGTGGAGATAGACAGGCATTTGATTCCGATTTTGAAAGATACTCTTGCAGAGTACGATAATATAGAGATCATTAATGCCGATATTATGAAGACCGATCTCACGGAACTGATAGAAAGCAACAGGCAGGCGGGCAGGGTGCGGATAATAGGAAATCTGCCTTACTATATAACTACGCCTATAGTAATGAAGCTGCTCGAAGAGCGGGTGCCTGCTGACAGCATTACTATTATGATGCAGAAGGAAGTTGCAGATAGGATGAAGGCAGAGCCAGGCGGAAAAACTTACGGGGCTCTTACCGTAGCTGTGGGATTTTACTGCACTGTAAGCCATGTGGCGAATGCGCCGAAAGAAGTGTTTGTACCTCGTCCTAAGGTTGATTCTACGGTGATACGTCTGGATATTCGCGAAAAACCTCCCGTAGAGCTTATTAATGAAAAAATCTTTTTTGAAACGATAAAAAACGGTTTTGGTCAAAGGCGCAAGACGCTGCTTAATTCTCTGACAGGAGTGCAGGGTCTTGCAAAAGAGCAGATTGGAGAAGCGCTTAAATCGGCTGGAATAGATCCTAAGCGCAGGGCGGAAACTTTAAGCCTGAAGGAATTTGCAGAGCTGGCGAATAGTATAGTCAACACACTCAAAAATCGGTAAAGTTTATCGGTTAAAATGTGTTGGGAGGCGTTAGCGTCCTTGACGGGCAATAAGCCCGCCTGTGTCTTTCGCGCCCATTTTGTTAAAACACAGTAAAACGAAAAATACAAACTGTGTTTTTAGAATATAAAGAAGTAAACATACAAAAATGGGACAGCTCAGCAGGGATTAAAAGCTCTGCGCAGGAGTGCATTATATTTGACAATAACGATACGGTCACACGCATTTTTCCTCGCTTCTTTTCTAACGATTTTCAAGTGCGGCGGCTATATATCCGATCTGAGCGGGTATTAATGTTAATATAACGCAAAGTTTTGTTAAAATAAACCATAACGATGTTTTTGTTTGCCGGCGAAGCCCTGTAGGCGGTATAATAGTTTAGACGGCGAAAGGCATACAGCCGCATTATTCATAGAAAATATTATTGCAAGAAAGGATTAAAATATGCAGAGAGTTATATCTGATCTTTTAGACTGGAAACTGCAGTTTAAGGATTACAAGACTTTAGTTTTTACGGGCAGTACGGAGGAGGATCGCACGGAGGTTATCAAAGAGTTTGCCAAGAATTATTTTGATAACATGATTCATATCAATTTAAAAAATAATGAAGAAGTAAGAGAGTACATAAATACAATGCCTACGGGCAGGGACGCTTATTTTTTTATAGAAAAAGCCGTTCACGATATGATCGTGCCGCTTGAAACCATACTGATCTTTAATAACGCGGATTCATGTGAAGGTCCTGGTATTTGGGAGTATGCGAGGAGTTTTTTCACGGAAGAAGATATGAGTTTTCTCGTAGTGGCGGGCGATTTTACAGAAGAAGAAATATCAGCCGCATCAGAGTACTGCATTATAATCAGGCTGCCTGATAAGACGGAGTAATATTTTTTATTAATATATTAATGAAAAAACGACCAGCCGCAGAGGCAGACAGCTGTCTGCGGGATTAAACGATGGGTCTTTAATATTAAAAATCCATATGGAATATAAGTTTATTTAAGATACTTTAAATTACGAAAGAGGGTGGGAATTATGAAAACAGGAAGCGCATTGAAAAAAGCCGCTTCATCGTTCTTATCGCTTACTCTTGCGGTGACTATGGTTTTATCCGCGCCGGTATTTCCGCACATGAGCGCAGAAACGCATAGTTACGCGTCGAGCGGAAGCGGGATATCTTTCTCGGATATGTCCGGGCACTGGGCTAAGGAGTACGTGAACAAAGCCGTGCTTACGGGTTTTGTGCAGGGGTACAGCAATAATACTTTCAGACCGGATCAGGCTATAACGCGAGCTGAGTTTACTAAGATGCTCAATTCGGCGATAGGCAATAACGGCACTACCAGCATAGATTTCTGGGATGTCAGTCCGTCGTCCTGGTATTACAACGACGTAAAAAAAGGCGTGTCCGCAGGATATATTAATGGTCACAGCGAAACGCAGTTCATGCCGGATAATCTTATAACAAGGCAGGAAGCAGCGGTAATGCTTGCCCGTATAGTGCCGGCTTACGGCAGTTCGTCAACATTAAAAGCATTCAGCGATTATGATAAAGCAGGCGACTGGGCGACTACGGCGCTTGAAAAAATGGTGGCAAAGGGTTATATATCAGGATACAGCAACGGTTCGCTTCAGCCTCAGAGCAAGCTCACGAGAGCCCAGGCTGCAAAGATGATAGTATCAATATTAGATAACGAAAATATTGTTTCAAACAATCAGACTATTGTTTTGACTGGGGTAACGCTCAGCAATACGATTTATGCTAACAGGATTTCTGTAGGCGAAGATGTAGACGGCGGAACCGCTACACTGGAAAATTGTACTGTTTTGGGTACGCTTAATGTGGAAGGCGGCGGCAACAATACGAACGAAGGCGTTACCGTTTCAAACAGCCGCGTAGCCAACCTTGAGGTTCATAAGAGAAATACGCCGGTGCGCGTTTATGCAAGGGGCGAAAGCACTGTAAAGGAAACTAACGTCGAGAACCAGGCTACCCTGGAGTCGGGCAGGCTGTCAGGAAAGAACGATTACGGTCAGGGCTTTATTAATGTAGATATTGCCAGAGCTGCCGAGGTAGCGCTTATCGGCGATTTTAACAATGTAGAAGTGACGGGCGCTAAGGTGGATATGAGCGTCGCTGACGGTTCCGTTAAGAATCTCACGGTGAACGCCGGAGCTTCGCAGATAAATATAGATATAAAAGACACAGGAAATATCGCGCAGGCGGATATTAACGCAGAACAAACTGTATTTTCCGGACAGGGAACAATCACAAGGCTGAACGCTAACGCGAACGGCATTATATACGAAAGAGAACCGAACCGCGTGACGGTGGGCAGCGGCGTAAGCATCAGACCGGTACAGTCAGTAAACGCAGAGAGATTCCTGACTATTACGTCGGATCCTGCGGATGGCGCGACCGGCATATCCACGGGTGAAGAAGTCCAGGTGATTTTCTCATCTGTTGTTCATATAAGAGGTCTTACTACGAATCTTTCCGATTCCCAGGCGAAATCTATAGTAAAGCTCAGACAGGATTCTCCAAATGGAACTACAGTTGAATGCGCGGTAAGCGTAAGTAATGATTTCAAGAAAGTTATATTAACGCCGACAAAGAATCTGGCGCAGAATAAGACGTATTATGTAACAATAGCGAGCGGCGAGCTTGCCGATAACTACGGAAATACTAACGCTCAGTTTACGAGCAGATTCACGACGGGCATGACTTCTATGGATACGGCATTCTGGCCGGCAGACGGAGCTACGAACGTATCGCTGTCCGCGATTCCTACTATAACGTTCAGCGATTCTCTCACGAGGTACGCTAACGGTTCCAGTTCGATTACGCCGCAGTATCTGCAGGAAGAAGTGCTTTCTTTCCAGAAACGCGGACCGAGCCAGACTAACAGGTCTAACGTAAACTTTACGGCTTCCGTCGATTCGTCTAATAAAATCATTACTATAACTCCGAGAGAGCATTTCGATGAAGAAACGGAATATTTTATAACTCTGAATAAAAATACATTGAGAAAAGCCGACGGCACGGCAATAGAAGGGGCGACGGCTACGTTCACGACGGTAGCAAATTCCCTTTCCAACAGGACTGTTACCGCTCTGGATTATAATGCCGACGACAAGTTCGGAGCTAAAGCGTCGTTTACCGCGCTTCAGAAAGGTACGGTTTACGGTATCATCTTCCCGGCTGAGGAACTTTCTGGAATCCGACCTACCGCGGAGGATATAAAGAACCACGCGTATCTGGCAAGCGTATCTTCAAATCCTAAGCATTACGATTCTGTAGATGTAAGAACTCAGAATACGTATTATGATCTGAAATTCGGCGATCTTGAAGCGAACACGGAATACTATGTATTCATGGTGCTTTACGATGATGAAGGCGCCGCGTGCAATGTGTTCTATGATACTGTTACGACAGGGCTTATCGAACCGACGCTGAGCGGATTGAGCATAGCTACTACAAAAGAAGTCAGCGATGGAGGATCTAATGCTCCAACTCAGGAGGATTATATACCATTATCTTTGACCGGCGAGCCGACTTTCTATATAGGAAGCGAAAATACTACTCTGTATTTACAGACTGAAGCAACGGGAGTTCCTAATCAGAATTTCCGCGTTTCGCAGAATAACCTTGGTGAAGAAACCAAAATAACGATGGGAAATACAGACAGACCAAATGTAGGACTTTATGTTATCGAGATTCCGCCGTTAGGGTCAAATACCAATCAAGGAACCATTACAGTAAGGCTCACCAGCGGAAACGCGGATTACGGAAGCAAGACTTATACTATTAATATAGTCAGGATAAATTCAGGAATAAGTTCTGCTAATATAAATGAAAAGTCAGTAACGCTTTATGACCAGGATACTCAGGCGCAGGGCGTTGAAGCTGAAGAAATATCTATCAAAAATGGTGAAGATATTAAGTTGACAGTGAATTTATCTGAAACGGCAAATCCATCAAGCGTTAAATTTAAAATACAGCGTTATGAAAACGGAGATTGGCGCGATATATCCGGAGGTACTAATTTAAGCAGCGGAGTTAGCGTAAAGTTAGGTGGTTTTCCGGACAGAGATAATCTTGGAGGATATTATAGAATAGTAACTGAATCCAATATTATCAGCACTGTAGCTAATGGCGGCGACAGACATGAAAGTACGACAAAGTATTTGTCCGTGAAGTTTAGTGAAATTACTCAAAGCGGAGGCAATACCGGGGGATCAGACGATACGACCGGCGGTGATAGCGGAAGTACCGGTACAGAGTAAACCGAATGATTTAATATTCAGCTTTTGATGATATTAAAATTTTATCGGTTAAAATTATAATTAATAAGCTGATACTATGAAAACAGCATATAAATATTAAACTGGAACAGAGACAGGATCATATGATTCTGTCTCTGTTTTCGTAATAAAAACCCCGCATCAAATGGTTTTTGATACGGGGTTTTGTTACGTCATATTAATGATATAGGCGTTTGATATAATGGGAAATTAATATTATATATTTTAGTAGAATTTGGTTTTAGATTAAAATTAATTGCAATAATATTAAGCAGATCAGAATAAAATCTTACCTGTTATTCTCAAAAAATATAATTCCCAGATCTTCAAATATATCGTGGGGCAGCATGGCTGTTTCGCTTTTTCTTTGCGAACAGCGTTCAGCTGCGTATCCGTGGAGCCACACTGCGCATATTGAAGCGTATTCGGCGTCCATACCCTGGGCGGCAAAAGCGCCTGTCATGCCGGCAAGTATATCGCCGCTTCCGCCTCTCGCAAGTCCGGAATTGCCGGAAGTATTGCGCCACAGGCGTCCATCTGGTGAAGCGATAAGAGTCCGGTGTTCTTTAAGAACGACAATACAATTATTTTCTTTTGCAAAATTAAGCGCTATAAGTTCGCGGTTCTTTTTTACATCATCTATCGAACATCCGCAGAGCCGAGCCATTTCGCCAGGATGAGGCGTAATGATAATAGGTTTATCGTTCTTCTGCAGAGGTATAATGGTATTGATTTTACTTTGCAGAGCGGTATCATTATCATTAAAATCACACGGGTTTATATGATTATCATTAATATAAACATTGCAGTTTTTATTAATGTAATTATATGTTTCAGTTTTATTGTCTGATTTGTTATTAGACAGAGCATTTAGAGCGTCGGCGTCAAGAATAACCTGGCATTCGGCGTTTTCGATAAGACCGATTACCAGCTTGCGGGTATCCGGTGTGTTTCCGAGCCCGGGCCCGATCAAAAGAGCGCTGTAATCATTGGCAAGTTCATTTAACAAACTATTAACCATATAAGATGAAATGTTCCCAGAAGGGTCGGCGGTGCATTGGAATAAAATACATTCGGGCATTCTTGGCTGTATAGAGGCGAATACAGGCTCCACGCTTGCCAGAGTGACGATGCCGCAGCCGGCGCGCAGGGCGCCTTCAACGCATAAAGCGGCAGCGCCTCTGTAGCGGGTGCTTCCAGCCACACAAAGCAGTTTGCCGTAAGTCCCCTTATGGCTGTTCTGTTTTCGCATAGGCACATGCTGCCATACTATTTTGGAAGTGATTGGTGTAATATTCATATTAAAATTTTGATATTATGCTTTTAAATATTCCAGAATTTCGGCAGCGTTTGTGTCTGGTTTTACTTTTTTCATGACCTTTTCAATAATGCCGTTTTCATCTATTACATAGGTGGTACGGACTACGCCCATACTGACTTTACCAAAATTTTTCTTTTCTTTCCAAACGTCGAATCCCTCGATAGCCTGACGCTCAGGGTCGGACAGAAGTATGAAAGGCAGATTGTATTTCTCAGCAAAACGCTGATGAGATGCAACACTGTCTTTGCTGATTCCGATAACAGCAACGTTTAATGTTTTAAATTCTTCATAAGCGTCTGCAAACGCGCATGCCTGACGACTGCATCCCGGCGTATTATCCCTTGGATAAAAATAAAGTATAACTTTTTGACCTTTAAAATCCGAAAGGGTTACTTTGTTTCCGTCTTTATCTTCTAAAGCAAAATCAGGCGCTTTAGTTCCTGTTTCTAACATATTTTTAATTTAATGTATTTATTATACATTCTTACTCCTTATAATATTTGGATTATTAATAATGGAAATCCATCAACCTGTTTTGCCCAATTAAAATATACTTCTTGGGTTTATTATTGTAATTATATCCTATATTTTTAGGTTTGGCTATAAAGTTTATACGGGTTTTAGTATTAATAGAAAAAGAGTACATACTTGAATTGCGCGGCTTTAGCCGCAATGCAATTCTTCTGTTAGACCTACCAACGATTCGTTTATACGAATCGGGTTAGGGCTTCATCAGCATTGATGAACTTCGCCCACAGCAAAATATCGCTGCTGTCCTCTTTAAGCTCATCGGGCAGCTTCGGAAGCTCAATCACATGAAATTCAAATTTATCTGTATACAAAGTTCTGCGGGTATCTTCCGATATATGAAAACATGAATAAAATTCTTCATCGTCATAGAAGAGTTTAAAACCGAGGATATTTATGCCAACGCACTTTTTAAACACCGTATAATACTCTCCCTCAGATATCTGCTCGGTATACATCTTAGCAATATAAAATAACGACCTGTCAGCCCACACTCTTAATTCCGAAAGCTGAATCTCAATATCTATCTCGGTATCGTTGTTCATAATTACCCTGACATCGAGTATTCCCAGCTTATCTTCCTTATAGACTTTTCTCAGATCAGTGTTTAATATCTGCGTTTCTTTTATATTCTTAGGGTTCAATTTTAAAACTGCCTATAAAAAACCGATCCTAATATTTTCAACCATCATCAGTTCTTTAAAAGCCATATCTATCTTGGGTTTCATTAAAAATTCTGACATAATAGTTTGTTTGCCGCCTTTCTGATTATCTTAATTATATAAAAAATTATTCTTATTTACAATAATATATATAATGTTCATGACATATCAGAATTCTTTTCGTAAGTAGTAAAACATTATTAAATTTATCTTAAATAACGTAGTAGTTTTTTAATAATACTTATAAATCAAGGCTTACAAAATTATATAAATTCCTTCTGAAGATAATGTCAAATTATCTTCAGAAGGGGAGGGTAATTGGCGAAAATAAATTAATTTATACTCCCCTTCTAAAGAATTTTTTCAAAGGAGGAATTAAAGATGAAATTCAAAAAAGCATTTGCTTGGATTTTAGC
>JAAVYD010000179.1 GCA_022790955.1 Bacillota bacterium | reverse complement strand
TTCCTTCCGGTTTTCCACCCCCAGGTAGGTGGTGATTTTCCCATGGCCCCCCAGGGTTTCGTTCATGGCCCCTAAAATTTCCGCGCTTTCCGAAAGCCGCACGCCGTCGATGTCATAGAGGGCAAACTCCCAGTCCCGCAGGACCTCGCTGCACATGCAGTCTCCCAGCACATTCCGGGCGAACACTGTGCTGCCAGCGCCCATAAAGGTGATTTTTTTCATCTGCGTTTTTTCAGTCCTTTCCCGCGGCTTATAGTAAACGCACTTGAAAATCGGTAGATCCCGATTTTCAAGTTGAACGGCTGAGCCGCCTGGTTCAAAAGAGGTAGAATACCTCTTTTGAACTGCGTTAACTATAGCCGCTGTTTCCAACTGTCCTGACTATACCACACTCAAAGAAAAAGGGCAAGGCTGTTTTGACAAAAAGCGCTAAAACTCAAAACCCCGGAGACTGCCATCTCCGGGGTTCCGCTTTTGGGCGGGCACTTTATTTGGTTTTTGGATCAAACCTTTTTTCAAAAAAGGTTTGCAGGGTGTGGGATGGAATCCCACGGCCTTGTTACAGCTTCAGCTTTGTCCATTGGCCCTTGCGGAAACGCACAAAGCTCATGAGGAACCGCACGCACTGGTCGCAGAAGGTGCCTAGCCACGCGCCGACAAGCCCCAGGCCCAGGGGATAGCACAGCAGCCAGCTTATGCCCGGGCGGATGCAGGTGACGCTTATGAGGGATACCATGGCGGTGAAGCGGGTGTCCCCCGCCCCGCGCAGGCAGCCGAACTGCACCACCTGCAGGATTTGGAAGAAAAGCATGACGCTTAAGACGCGCATAATCGTTGCGCCATAATCCAGGATGACCTGCTCGTTTGAGAACAGCAGGAACAGGGATTTGCCAAAGAAGAAATAGAACACCGCCACAACAAAAGCGCAGATCAGGCCGATTTTCTGGGCCACGCTGCCGTATATCTTGGCCATGTCCGGGCGCTTGCGCCCCAGGCTTTGGCCGATGAGGGTGACCGAGGCTACGGACAGCCCGTCCCCAAAGGTGAAGGACATGTGCATCATGTTCATGCCGATTTGGTGGGCCGCCAGCTCTGTGGTGCCCAGATGGGCCACGGTCATGGAGAAAAGCAGGAAGCCAATGCGCAGGCACACCTGCTCTACAAAAGCGCTGGATCCAACGCTTAAAAGGGAGCGGACACTGAGCTTGTCTGCCAGCCAGCCTTTTACCGCGCCCAGGTAGACGAAGCCGTTCCTATGTAATACGGAGCAGATGCTGAGCACGCAGGCGCAGATGGTGCCAATCACTGTGGCTAAGGCCGCGCCCCGCACCCCCAGGGCTGGGAAGCCGAAGTTGCCGCCGATGAGCAGGTAGTTGAACAGCACGTTTACAATGTTGGAAATCAGGTTTGTGACCATGGCGATACGGGTGTTCCCCGCCCCCCGCTGGGCGGCGTTTAAAACCAGGGACACAGTGGAGAAAATCTGCCCGCCCATGATGATGCGCAGGTAGTCCACCGCGTATTCGTGGGTGTCCGGCTGGGAGCCAACCATGGCTACAATGGGGCTTGCAAACGCCACAAAGGCCGCGCTTATCACTGCCGTAAGCAGGACGGTGATAAGCAGCACCATGCGCACCACCCTGTTGGCGCTTTCCCGGTCGTTTTCCCCCTTGCGCCGGGCCACAATGGCAGAAACCGCCACGTTCATGGACAGGAAAAGGGCCAGGCCTAAGAATTTCGGCTGGGTGGTGAGGCCCACCGCGGCAATGGCGTAAGACCCCAGCGCGCCTACCATGATGGTGTCCACCATGCCCGCAAGGCCTACGAAAAAGGACTCCAGCACCGAGGGCCAGGCCACATGGAGCACGTCCCGGATAATGGTTTTCTCCGGGGGCACCTCCCCCATTTCCATTCCCCTGCACACACGCTGGGCATTTACAAAATGCAACGCTCTCACTCCTAAAATAGTTTTATCTGCAACTATTATACCATCC
>JAAVYD010000178.1 GCA_022790955.1 Bacillota bacterium | reverse complement strand
CATTTTGGGGTTCCACCGGCGGGTCTGGTGGCCGAAGTGAACGCCGGCCTCCAAAAGCTGCTTCATAGATACAACTGCCATGTTACAAATACCTCCTTGGTTTTTTCCGCCGCCGCAGGGGCTTTTTTGGGGCAGACCCGGGGCAAACCCGGGCACCAATCCAAGCCTGCGGCGTGTGTTTTGCTGTAACCGCTTTATTTTACCACAGCCCCCCTGAAAAAATCAAGGGTTTTCGCAGGTTTTCCCTAATAAAAAGAAGAGCCGGGAAAACCCGGCCCTTCCAAGGGTTCGCATATGCGTTAAAAATCGCAGGGCTTTACTTCGCCAACTGCTTCACTGCCACCTCCAGCAGATCCACGCACTGTTCCACTGTGAAACGGGAGGTGTCCAGCACCATGTCATAATTTTGCAGGTCGTCCCAGCGCTTGTTGGAATAGAAATTGTAATAGTTGGCACGCTGCTTATCCTTCTTGGTGACAAAATCCGGAGCACGCTTGGCCTCGCAGTCCCCCAGCTCCACCGCCCGCCTGACCCGGTAGGCCTTGTCGGCGTGGATAAAGACATTCAGGCAGTTTTCATGTTCCCGAAGGATGTAGTCCGCGCAGCGGCCCACCACCACGCAGGGGCCTTCTGCCGCCGCCTTTTTGATGATATCCGACTGAATGATAAACAGCTTGTCATTGATGGGCATCTCGTTTACACCGGGAATTCTAGCCCCAAAGGCATAGCTGCCCATAACCATGGAATACAGCAGGCTACTGGTGGCCTTTTCGTCCGCGTCGGCAAAAACCTCCTCGGAAAGGCCGCTCTGCTTTGCCGCCATGGCAATCAGGGCCTTGTCGTAAAAGGGGATTTCCAGGCGCTTTGCCAGCATCTCTCCCACATCGCGCCCGTCGCTTCCGTATTGGCGCGCAATCGTAATAACCGGTAACATACAATTCCTCCTTATCTGAAAAAAGCTTCTAAACCGCCCACAGCTCCCGGCAGGGCTTCTCTGGCTGCCTCGTGCCGATTTCTGTGTTTTTCGCATGAATTATCTGGATTTATAAGAGAATTTCTATAAATTTCCTCTATATTTATGATACACGCTTTCTGCTGAAAAGTCAAGCCGCCCCTTCCGTTTTAGATGGGAATATTTTTTCCGTCAGGCAAAAAATATCCGCCGGCCGAAGGGAAGGCTGGCGGACAAATGGGGGTTAGATTTCTTCCACGTGGATTTCCACCTCATGGCCGCATTCGCAGGAACGGATAATACCGTCGATGATGGCCTGGTTGTAGATAATCTGGCTGGTGGGGATGGGGGCTGTGCCGCCTTCCTTCACCGCGTCTACAAAGGAGCGGCACTTCAGGTAGAAGCAGTCTGTCTTGTCCCCCTTAGGCGCGGGCAGGGGGATGGGTGTGTGGGTGGGAGCGCCGAACTCGTCATGGAACAGGGTGACATTGCCGCAGCTTCCATCCCAGGCGCCGCCCCACAGGGACTCTGGATTGGCAGGCTCTACCTTCAGTCCCGCGTCTTTTCCCAGGAAAATGGTGCTGCCGGTGGTGTCCATATGCATGGCCCAGGACATACGGAAATCCAGAGTAATGCCCCCCTCCAGCCGGATAAACGCGCCGCAGAAATCGTCTACAGAGAAACGGGCGGCATCCTCAGGCGGGGTATACTTGGGGTTTGTGCCGAAAAAATCATAGCTGACAGCGGAGACGGTGAGGGGCTTCGGATACCCCAGGGCGTTCAGGCACATGTCTAGGGAATAGCAGCCGATGTCTGCCAAAGCGCCTACGCCTGCATAGCGCTTTTCAATGAAGGTGCGGCCAGGAATGCCCCTGCGGCGACCGCCGCCTGTCTGCACATAATAGACCTGGCCCAGCCTGCCGCTTTGCACCACTTCCTTAATCTTCTGCATCCGCTCGTCATACCGGGGCTGGAAACCAATGGTGAGGATTTTGCCCGTCTTTTTCTCCACCCGGCGCAGCTTCTGGGCATCCTCCAGGGTGACGGTCATGGGCTTTT
>JAAVYD010000043.1 GCA_022790955.1 Bacillota bacterium | reverse complement strand
GGGGCTGATTCGGAGCGGACATACGGAGCTTACTCCACTGAGCGCGGATGTCCTCCCAAGCGTCCGCTCTACTATATCCGTCTTAGGTGTGTAATACCTGTTTTCTATATGCTGCTCTTCTTTTCTCACATTTCCCAGTAATCTTTCCAGATCTTTAACAACCTTCTGATTTTCTTTAAACCACTCAACTATCGGCTGAAGCTGCTGAATTGTATCCTTTGCTCTCCTACGCTTCTGCCTCACCTGCTTAGTTACCTGAAATATCAATAATTCGTTATACGGAATATGATTCTGCAATTCAATGCTATGTAATAAATCCTGCGTTTCATCGTTCTTTTCTTTCTCGTCTGAAACAGCTATGTTGTATTCCTGCTGAGATTCTCTCAGGAGGTTTAAAAAATCTTCTATACGTTCACTGCGTTTCATTTTCTTAATATCCTGCGCGCTATGGCAGACAGCCGGTTTAATTCGTGTTTTTATATTCGTGTGCAGTTTATGTGTATTATTATCTATAAAGTTTTAAAATTTTCCGGCTGCCTGATATAACGCGCAGGATTATGTTTTCCTTTCTATTTTTTCTGCCGGGGCTATGGTTACGGAGTGTCCGCACTTGTCCAATAACTCACCTAAAAGCCGTATCCCGCCCCCGATCTTTTTATATGTCAATCCTGTAACTTTTTTGTATTCGATGCCGTTGTATATAACCTGATATTCTTCATAAATCGCCTCTATCAATTCATTTGCGGTCATTTATCAAGTATCCCTTTACGCGTTACATCGTAGACCGCGCCGAATCTGCGGCGTTTGCACTTATAGCAGGTTATTTTCTGATTTTTTCCACCCTCTATGTGCTTAATATTGTGTTTTCCTGCTTCCTCAAGCCGAATCAAGCAGGGATAACATAATTGACGTTTCATATTGTCTCCTTATAAAAATCTTAGTTGTGTTTCTGATATTTCATTATCAAGTCTTTTCTTGGACACTTCGTAATAATGTTCGTCTTTTTCAAAACCTACAAACTTAAAACCCATTCTATGGCAAGCTATTAGACTGCTTGCACTTCCAACATGAGTATCAAGAATGATATCTCCGCGATTTGCATATTTTTGCAGTATCCATTCATACAGTTTTACGGGCTTTTGATTCGGATGTATGCGTTTTTCTTTATTTTTCATATCACCTTGTAACATGCCTTGCCATCTAAAACGAAATATACGTACTGCCGTTTTAAAGCTCGTCCAAGCAAGTTCACAATCGGCGAAATCATTTTGTCCATTTTCTTTATCCCAGACTATCCAGCATGAACTATCAACAGGAATCCTGCTTATAAAATGGTTCGCTCCAAATATAATCTGATTGCAGGATACCCGCCGCAACTCATTGAAATATTCAAACGGCGGCGCATTTCTATCCCCGCCTGAATATGGCGCGTAATCCTTAGCCGTTGCTAAACAAGCACGAGATTTATTCTTTTCCCCGCTTTCTCCTATTCCGTACGGAGGATCTATTACAGCAAGATCAAAATATTTATCTGGAAATTCTTTCATTCCCTCCATGCAATCGATGTTATAATATCCATAATTAAACATTTTTCTACTCATCAAGATAATTTTTCCCAATCAGCCCGAACCAGCATCGCCGGGCTTGTTCTTTTGTATTGCCTTCGGCGATCAGTTCTTGTTCGTATTCATACTGAAACTTCTGCTGCCATTCTGCTTTACGTTCCTGCCATATGACTTTATCCTGTCTGTGCCATTCTTCATGACAGCTATGACAGAGATCAACCTGAAAACCGAAATCAATACTGA
The DNA here is from genome assembly GCA_022790955.1 of Bacillota bacterium. Taxonomy (GTDB): domain Bacteria; phylum Bacillota; class Clostridia; order Peptostreptococcales; family Anaerovoracaceae; genus JAAVYD01. Next base: position 5,967 of record JAAVYD010000043.1, on the reverse strand, counting down.
TCTGACGATTCGGACCGCCGTAAACCTCGTGTCTTTCGGCGTATGGAGTACCGCAATAATAGCAATATCTATACGGCTTGTCCTTCCAGCCGTTCGTCTTTTTGCGTTTTTTATTCGCTGCCGGCTTAGGAAATAACGCATAATATTTCACGTTATTCTCTCCTGCGGCTTTTATATACGACATGAATAAAAGCTGCCATCGGGATTATTAAATACTCGCCTCCAACGGCGAAATATCCGCGCTGTATGTATGCAAGTTTAATCTCAATGCCTGTAAGGACTATTAATGTACATGCGATCATTACAGTACGTAAATTGATCTTGCTTACCAGTCTGCCGGCGTACCTTTTGACTTTTCCTTTAAATCTCCACAGCTTTATATCCCGCCGCAGCTTCTTTTCGCGGTTTAATAACTGATCCGCTGTTATGTTTAATTCTTTCATTTTTAAACCCCTATCCTGCCAATCACATTGTGACAAAACGCACCGAGATTTCCTTTTACGCACATATCAGTTTTGCGAAATTCTTCTTCTGTGTAGTAATGCGCGCAATTAAATGTTCCTGAAATGCGATCCGGATAATGCTTTCTGAAAATCTCGTCCGCTTCCTGCATGTTATCAGCCCATACTTCTACCCAACCGCCGCGGTACGGATACCGCTTATCCGTACCGAATGTATAGTAAAATCTTTTCATGCTTTCACCTGTTCAAACTGTGCAATTAATCAACATATCTGTTCTGCATGATACGTTCTGCGATATCATTTACAAAATATAGCTTCCTACCGTTCTCTTTCTCTTGGTAGTAATCTACACCTTTAAGCATGTTTCTTATATTATCCCGTCCCTGTCCCATAACCCTCGCTACATCGCTAATGTTTAAGAAGGTCTTTCCGGTGGTCTGCTGAAGGCGTTTTATAATTTCTGTCTTTGTCATAGCTTTTTACCTGTTTCAACCTAATTCATCTACTCTCCCAACAATTCTTCTACGCTCCACGGCTCTGCATCTTCCCACTTAATAAATTTAAAAATATCTCCATGAAGCTCGCAGACGTTTATTCCGCGTATCCAAAGATTTTCAAATTTAATCGGCTGACTTTCATGCCAGTTCAGTATCCCATCCTGATCGCGGGCTATGTAACCATGTCCGATTACTTTACAAAATTCCCTTTCCTGATTGGTGAGTTTAAAATTTTCTGTTATTTCACCCACATTAGAAATAGCTGCGTCGATTTTCTTAAAAAGCATTTCGCCTAACTCGTCTATATCGATCTTCGGTTGGCTGTTTCTTGCGGTTATAAGTTCCGCCAAGGCTTTTATCAATTCTATACGTTTACTTAAAAGTCCTCTATTTGCTACCATACGTATGTAATTGCAGATTATTTCAATAGTTTTATCTACGCTATCAACCGCAATAGTTTTTTCAGTTGTGTTTTTATTCTTATCCCGCATTTTTTTACGTATGGATTCAGTAAATTCACCACCTACAAGCGACAATTCTACTCCCGTGATCTTCTGAAGCTTTTCCCTGACTTTTAAAAAATGATATTCAATGTGCAGCTCCTCTGTTTCAGAAAAACATTCCGTTTTATGCTGACAGCAACCACAATGGTGAAATAAAGGATCTTCATGTATCACACTTTGTAAGATTCTTGCGATACACGTCAAATCTTTTTCATTAAGCACGTCCATATTTTTCATATTCCATTTATCATGATCTTTCATTTTCTGCCCTTTCTCCTGCGTAATTTCCATTTGCGAACGTAATGTCTTACATAACCTTTTAACGTATAAGTTTTCAATATTATGGGTATCTCTTCGCCGAGCATGAACTTTTTATCCCCTTTTTCGTGAAGAAACCCTTCCAACTTTGGAAAACTTCTTGTGATATTTAAGATATATTCTTTTGAATCAATCTTAAATTTTATATATCCCTGCATTTCTTCACCTCCCCTCATACCAAAATCAACCGTTTTTAAACAGTTTTTTACATAAACCAACTTCCAACTTTTGCTTTTTCATGTTTTGTGTTATAATCTCTGTGTAAATTTATTAATAACTAATTAATTATAAGGAGGTATTTTATGAAACCAACTCATGAACATTTTCTTAAACTGATCTACGATCACGAACAATCAACAGGTCAGCATCTAATAGTCAACCTTGATGAAAATAGCGAAACAGGTATGGAAGATGGCAAGACTTTAAGTAAATTAGGCTTAAATGTTAATACCTTTGATGAGGATGTGCGATATCTTGAAAAGAAAGGATTCATACATAATGATCCATATTCAACATCGATATATTGTATTTCTCTTACCGAAAAAGGCGAAACCTATGTTGAAAATGGATTTAAACACCAATCTGATATCCCACAACCAACAAGCAATTTCAACATCAGCGGAGTAAATTTCAATAATTCTGTCGTTGGTAGTATTGGTAATAATAACAATATTTCTAACAATGACATATCTATCAGCACCAATGCCTCACTCTCTGAGTTGGAATCCCTAATCGCCACCAAACCAGCCGAAGACCAAGAACTGCTTCAAGAATTACTTGCTACTCTCAAAAGTATTGAGCATAGCGCTAAGCCTGTTAAGCGCGGCTTTCTTGCTAAATTCTCCGGGGTTATCGAGAAATACACCGATATCCTTACATCTGTCGGAAAATTCTTTGTCGGAATCTTCGCTAACGACTGAGCCGTATTTATCACGCTCTTTTTTCCATGCTACAAGCGTTAAATTTAACATTAAGAATAAGAGGTCCTGCTTAACTCGTAGGTCCTCATTTTCTGCTTTTAAATTTTCTATGATTTTTAAATAGTTCATTTTCTCACCTCCCCTGCATAATCTCCCTCAACCCCCTACGCTGTTTTCTCATCTTCGATTTTTTTCATAAATTGTGCCCCTTGTAAAAAGGCAAGAAATTCTCTCATTTCATGTTTTTCTAATGTCTTAACAAAATCTATAACTTCTTTGGCTTCTTTTCGATTTTCTTGTGCGATCATAATTTTCATTATTTCAGCTCCTTTCTTTTATGATTTAAAGCGTTTTATCTGTGCTTATATACTCAATATAATTTATATTTCAGAGAATGTCAACTCAATTTTTAATCGTATTTTTATTTTATGTGTTGACTTGCTCATTTTTCTAATGTATAGTAAAATCACAAAATATGAAAGGAGGTGTTAATTCTATGGAAGTGTATGAAAGAATAAAATATCTAAGAAAGTTTCATTTAAAATTATCTCAAGCCGCTTTTGGTGAAAAACTTGGTGTTAATCGAGATGTAATTAATAATATTGAAAATAATCGTCTCGCAAGACCAGAACAAAAATTATCATTAATAAAATTAATGTGTAAAGAATTTAATATAAATGAAGAATGGTTGCTTAATGGCACAGAACCTATGGAAATACAACCTTCTAATTTTAGTCTTGATGATTTTATAAAAGAAAACAGTACAAGTGATTCAGAATACAATATTTTATTAGATATTATGAAAGCGTATTTTGATATAGATGCAAATGTCAGAAAAGGATTAGTTGAGCATTTTAAGAATCAAATCATTAATTCTAATTCTTACCATATATCAAAATTTAAAAATAATAATGCAGACTCACAAATTACTGTAGAAGAAGCTGAGGCAAGATATGAGGAATATATAAAAAATCGCTCGAATACTGCGAAGAAAACAACATCATCTGCTTCGAGTACTACCGAAGAAAACAATCAGGAAAGCATGATCGATAAGGTGGTAAATGAATAATATATCTTTCCTTTTTTATGTGTCCACCATTGACACACGTATTAAGCACGTATATAATAACACTATAAAATAAAAAAGAAAGGGAATAAACAGTGTCGAAAGTTTCAGAGATCGTAAAGAAAATAAAGAAAAAAGGATGTTATAAAATACGGGAAGGCAGGAATCATGAAATTTGGTATTCTCCGATTACCGATGAAGAATTTCCGATCCCTCGCCATTACGGAAAAGAACTTCCCACGGGAACTGCACACAATATTCTGAAAAAAGCGGGGCTAAGATAAGTCTCACCATGAACTTTCCCTACTGTAAAAGGAGTATCATTATGGCAAAATACATTTATCCGGCAATCTTTACACCTGAAGCAAACGGACAGTTTTCCATCTGTTTTCCGGATATTGAAAATTGTTTCACCTGCGGGGACGATCTCGAAGATGGGATCAACATGGCGGAAGACGTTCTTTCCCTCATGCTAACGCATCTTGAGGATACAGGACGCGAAATCCCCATTGCTTCAGCAATTAACGACTTAACCACAGAAAACGGCTCATTTGCAACTTATATTTCCTGTGATACTATTGCATACCGACGTCTTATGAACAATACGGCAGTCAAAAAAACCCTGACAATTCCGTCATGGTTAAATGATTCGGCCATTGCCGCCGGACTGAACTTTTCACAAATCCTCCAAGACGCATTGAAGGAACAATTAAACATTACCTGACTATAAAAATAAACGCCCCCTGTTAGCGCAGGAGACGTTTAAAACCACCATTTTGTTTAACTTAACAAAATGGTTAAAGGGCTGTAATGAGAACAACCACAACAAACAAATAAATTGTACCATTACGGCCCGATAATATCAAGTTTATCGGGTATTTTTATACCCATTTTTAAGAAAGGCGGTGCAATTTATGGCTAAAAAATATAAATATACTAAATCATTTCTATTTGAGGGAAAACGGTATTATGTAAGAGGCGATACCGAAAAAGAAGTCATTGAAAAAATGGCTTTAAAAAAACGTGATCTTGAAGAAGGAAAAAAGACTATCAGTAAAAATGTATTGACTAAAGACTGGATTTCTGAATGGCTGGAAACCTACAAAATGCCTACTGTAAGCGCGGAAACATATCAAAGCTATGCTAACGTCATTAAAAATCATATACTGCCGGATATCGGCAATCTGCAGCTTAAAGACGTTAAGCCCCTGCATGTGCAAAAGATGATAAATAAGCTATCAGGCGGCAGCAAAAAAATGATTGATCGTGTCAGTGAACTTACATGGGGCATATTCGACGCAGCAAAGGCTAATGAACTTGTTCTTGATAACCCCGCCGACCGTATTAATAAACCCAAAGGAACAAAAACCGGCAGACGCGCCATAACCGATATTGAAAGAGAATACACATTAAAACTTGCAGAAACACACCCTGCGGGCATACTGATAAAACTATCTCTTTACTGCGGACTACGACCCGGTGAATCCTGTGCGCTGCAATGGCGTCATATTGATTTTAAATCCTGTACATTAACTGTTGAAAGTACGATAAAACGATGCGGCGGTGTAGGCAAACCAAAATCCGAAGCCGGCGAAAGAAAAGTACCCATTCCAGACGTATTTATTAAAGATTTAAAAGAATATAAGATAAGCTACGGTTATACGTCTGATCCATTCGATTATGTGCTGAGAAATACATACGGTAATCGTATGAGCGCAAACGTTATAAAACGCAAATGGCAAAGTTTTAAAAACGATCTGAACATACTTATGGGATGCGAATCATTTAAAGGAAAGGCTGTACCACCATACAGAGTCGCCGAAGATTTAGTCCTATATTGTTACAGACATACATATTGTACTGATTTACAGGACGCAGGAGTCCCTATTAACGTAGCCAAAGAATTAATGGGTCATGCTGATATCTCAATAACGGCTAAAATCTATACGCATAGTACAGAGCGTTCCTTTAATAATGCAAAAAATTTAATTAATAATTTACATTCTTCCTGCCGATAATGCGCTCCTATTTTGCAAACCCCTTTTGGGGTGCAACATAGGGTGCAACATTTTTCAGGTCAAAATAGGTCAAAACCAGTCAATCGCCTATTTTAGAAAAAACGGCTAAAACCATTGATTTCAACAGTTTTAAGCCGTTTTTCACAGGTGGAGCTTCCAAACGGACTCGAACCGTTGACCTGC
>JAAVYD010000177.1 GCA_022790955.1 Bacillota bacterium | reverse complement strand
CAGCGCCTCCTCACATAAGCGTAGTAAGACCGCTTAAGGACGGCGTAATTTCGGATTTCGGAATGACGCAGCTTATGCTTCGGGCTTTCGTAGAAAGAGTAGTTCCTACTTCTTCGTTTTTTACGGCGGTAAGAGTAGTGATAGGCGTGCCATCCGGCGTTACCGAGGTAGAAAAGAGAGCTGTAGAGGAAGTTACGCGGCAGATGGGAGCAAAGGAAGTGTTCATAATGGATGAACCTATGGCGGCTGCTATCGGCGCAGGTCTTGAGGTAGATTCTTCTACGGGCTGTATGATAACAGATATAGGCGGCGGTACGTCGGATATAGCTATCATAGCTCTCGGCGGCATAGTTACAAGTACGTCGCTGCGTATGGCGGGAGATAAGATGAACGAAGCGATTATAGATTATATAAGGAAAGTCTATAGTCTTCTTGTCGGAGAGAAAATGGCAGAAAAGGCGAAGATTGCCATAGGTTGCGCTTATATAGATGAAAGCGACGAGGATTGGATACGCAAGGTGAGCGTAAGCGGCAGGGATCTCGTTACAGGTCTGCCGAAAACAATCGAGATAAATTCCAGAGATATATGCAAGGCTCTTGAGGAATGCGTAGAAACTATTGTAGACGGCATAAAAGCTACTCTGGAGAACGCGCCGCCTGAGCTTGCTTCCGATATCATAAATACAGGCATGGTTCTCGCCGGAGGCGGGGCTTTTCTAAAAGGACTGGACAGTTTGATACAAAAAGAAACGGGAATACGCACCATAATCGCAGAGAACGCTGCGGAAGCGGTAGCAATGGGTACTGGGCTCAGTCTGCAAAATATGGAAACGATAATGACTCACATAAGAGCAAAAAATCCATATCAGAATGTAAATCAGAACAGCAATATTTAATTAATAGTAATTGTTATAGAGGATCAGGCTTTATTGCGGAGGATGAAAGCAGGTTTGACTAATACGGCGAATGCGGATCCTAAGATTGTACTTCTAAAGAATCCGCATGAAAACTGCCGTAAAACTTAAATCGGTACGGTGCGCTGCGTGCGCTCGGTTTCATGCATCTGAAAGGCGCAGGTTAATCCTGCAGAAAGTATTTAGAGCATATGAAGAGGCATATTTTATGAACTGGATAAAAAACCATATAAAGCTCATGATAATAATGATCGTCATCCTGATACTGGTGACGATTATTGTTGTATCATCATTCGATTCTAAAGGCGGTTCTGTTTTAGGAAGCGCAGTGCAGGGTACGGCTGCCGTAGCGGAAGAACCTCTTACAGCTGCCGGCAGCGGGATATCGTCTTTTTTCGGAGGGCTTATAAATTTCAGGAGTATACAAAAGGAGAATTACAGATTAAAACAGGAACTCGAAGAAGTGAGTTCAGAACTCACACAGGCTCAGCTTACACAGATCCAGCTTTCTGAGTTGAGGGAGCTTGCGAACAGTTTAAATTATTCGTCTTACGATGATGAATATGAGAAAGTCACTGCAAATGTAATAGCAATGGACAATTCGGATATCTTTAATATATTTACTATAAACGCGGGAAGCGACGACGGAATACAAAAGGATGATATGGTTGTGAATGCAGATGGTCTTATAGGCAGGGTTTTGTCTGTAAGCGGGAATTCGGCAAAAGTAACGGGGCTTGTGGATTCTTCTAATTCCGTTAGTTTTACAGTGATAAGGGATCCGGAAATTTTAGGAATTATTTCCGGCGACGGCGCGGGAGGTCTTGAAGGATATGTTTTTGACGAATCAAAATCCATAATTGAGGGCGATACCATAGTAACTTCAGGAATGGGAAATTATCCTGCAGGAATATTAATAGGCGAGATAAGCGCAGTCAATATAGATGCAGATTCCAAGCAGAAAACCGTTCAGGCAAAATCGGCTGTAAACTTTAAGTCGATCAGGCTCGTAACAGTGCTTACGAAACAGTAAAGGGGAAGGAATTTTATGAAAAGGATCAGACTTTTTTTAGTATTCCTGCTGTGCTTTCTGCTCCAGGTTACTGTTTGCAGGTTTCTGGCAGTATTCGGCACCGCGCCGAATCTGATACTCGCGCTGGTTATTATTTTTTCATTTTTCTTTGACGATTTTGACGGAATAATAATGGGAACCGTGTTTGGATTTATCCATGACATATGTTTTAGCCCGGTGATAGGAATATCGGCATTGATATATCTGGCGATAGGAATGATACTGCGATTCGTTAAGATAGGAGTTTACAGAGATAATAAGATAATTCTGTTTTTTCTTACGCTTATATGCACCGCTGTGTATTATGCAGGCTGCTGGCTTTTGTCATGTATAATGCTTGATATGGGTATGAATATTATATATGTTATGAAAAAAATACCGGTAGCAAT
>JAAVYD010000131.1 GCA_022790955.1 Bacillota bacterium | reverse complement strand
TTCAGCAAGAAATAACAGGCTTTAGGTGCTTATTAAAAAAGGAACAGCGGCGTGCTGCAAAGCAGCACGCCGCTGTTCCTTTCCATTTTACAGACTTTCTAAGGCGCTGGGCAGGCCTTTACAGATCTTCTACAAAATAGGCGTTTGTCCCTGCATACAGGCCTTTTCCGTCACGCACCTCTATACGCAGCCAGCCTTCCTTGCCTGTGAGGGGGAACTCCGCGTCTGTAATGGTTTCACCCCGGGGGGCTAACTGCTTGTAGCAGTCCCGGCCCTTCTGGATGGCAAATATTTTTTCTACAGGGGAGGTTTTCACCCGCAGCACGCCGTCCTGAATGGAAACCCCTTTCAGCTCTGGCCCCATAGACCAGTAGAACCGCCCTGCCCGCAGCGCCCGGATTACGCTTTTGTAGGCAAGCTTTTCAGCGGCTATCATCACAAAGCCTCCAAAGGAATCATTGAGCGGATCTGTAAAGGGCACGCGGTCATGGTTATCGTCTGTAGCCAAGGCAAAAAGCTTCTGCCCGGAGCGGAGCATCTCGTCATAAGACTGGGGATGGAAGCCGTACAGCCCGTCATGCTCGCAGCCGTAATTATAAATCTCCATGGCAAACAGGCCCCGCAGTTCCTTATAGTCCTCGTAGGTTTGCAGCGACCAGTAGGGATGGTTATAGCAGACTAAAAAACCCAGTTCGTTCATGGCGGCGATATACTCATTCAGGGAGGCCATGTCCCCATACCGCCGGGGCGGGCGCAGGCTTTGGGCCTTTATCTCCTGCTTTTCCATGGGATCTGTGTCAAACAGGTTCAAGTGATAGGTTTTCAAATCCGGCCAGCAGCCAGGGCCGGTTTCAAAGCCGCACAGCTCTGTCTCATAAGCTGCCAGGGCCAGAAAGTTTTCATCGTCCAGCTCCTTGTGCCAGCGATACTGCTCGTGGTCTGTGAAGGCCACAATGGAATACCCCTGGCCCTTATAGGCCGCCTTAATCTCCTCAGGCGTCAGCTCTCCGTCGGAAATAGTGGTGTGGCAATGGAGGTTCGCTTTGTAAAAGCCCTCCTCCGGCAGCAGGACTCTGTCTTCCAGCTTCATAGCGTCTCCCTCTTTTCTTTCGTATTATTGTAGTCCCTCTCTCCCCCGGCCCAGGCACGCCGCAGACTTTTTCCGCTTTTCAAAACCGCCGGGCCATGGTCTTTTCAGCCCTATTCTACCATGTTTTAAGAGGGCTGTCTACAGGCAATACCGCACAATTCACGACTGCCGCCTAAAGCGGCACCGCCTGTAGGAGAAAAAGAAGCCGCATTATAATAAAGGCCCCTGCAGCAGCGCCCGTTTAAGGGCTGCTGCAGCAAGGGTCTTTTGTATAGAAATGCACAGGTTAGATTTCTGGAAGCCGCCTGCTTCCTACAAATACATATCACGCTTCACCCTCTACATAAACACTGATGAAGCCTGGCTGACTCAGACAGTGAAGAAACCAGTGCAGCAGCCAGAGGCGCTTTCTTCGCAGTATCCACACTGGGATTCGGCGCATCCTTCCAGTCTGGCAGTTCTAGATCCAACTCTGGCTCATACCAGCCGGGGAACAGATCGCTAAACCTGGGAGAAACCTCAAAGGTGCGGTCATCTGGATTTTCCGCGCTTCCATAGCCAAGCTCTCCTGCAACGTAGTCGGCAGACCAGGAAAACCGGTAGATGATTTCCCGGCGGGCAGAAAGGATATAGTCGTGCAGCTCAGCCGGCGCATTATCCAAGTCCATATAGGCCAGTTTAACCGCTCTCTCATCTACATCCTGAGATACAATTTCATATACCTCCTGAGCAGTTCTGGCGCCAGATATAACCTCTGTCCAGCCCGCCTTTTCATACTCTTCCCGCATAATCTGGTCAATGGCGCTGCCGATTTCCTGACACTGTGCCCCACTGAGTTTCACCGCGCCAGTCCGCCCCCTAGAAACACCTGCCTCCTCTGCCAGATAGGCACGGACGCGTTGAGAAGTGGCTTGATAAATCTTATCGCTTTCCGCCTCATATGCCTGCTCTCTCTCTGTGTCAGCAGCATAGGCTGTTGCTGCAAAAACAACGGCGAACATACTTATCAGCAAAGCTGTAAATACCTTTTTTACGGATAAATCCTCCTCTCATCCTGTTAGAATTTAGTTTAAGACATTTTCTGTGTCAAATGCAAATGAAATAGTGGCTTCCAAAAATCTAAAATATGCATTTGAAATCCTAAAAAATCTTACGATACATATCAACAAAGTTCTACAATTTATCTTTGCATTTTTATTTTCACCTCAATTTTACGTTTCATTTATTGTGATATACAAAATAAATTGCATTTCTTATAACCGCAGTATATCACAAATCATATCTGCTTGTCAATGCTTACAGAGAAATATGCGCAAAAATTATGTCTACCTGTCTCAAGCTGCAGAGGCGCAAAAAAGCCTCCGGTTCGTCACAACCCGGAGGCTTTTGGAGCAGCAAAAGATTTTATTCAAACTGTACGGCAACGCCCTTTGCGTCAGACTCCAGCGCCGCTTCCATCAGGCGCAGGATGCGGAGGGCTTCCTCGTTTTTCACAATCTGCTCGGCCTTGCCCTGTACCACGTCGCAAACATTGGAATAAAGCTGGTTGCGATCATAGGTGATGTCTGGCAGGGGCAGATCGTCCATGGTGTCCTCGTTCCGGGGAGCCATGGTTTTGGAAAGGCCCTCGCCCATGAGGATAGGCGTGGCGTCCTTGTCCTCCCAGCTCCGCAGGATAACCATGTGGCCCGGATCCCGGAAATCCTTGATTTCCGCTGTTCCCTTGGTGCCGCAGAGATACCAGTGAGGCAGGGTGATGAAGTTGCAGGTGCCCACTTCCACAGTGGCGGTCAGGCCACTTTCAAAGGTCATCTGCATGATAAAGCCATCGTCTACCTCGTCATTGGTGACGTGGGTCATTTTGGCATATACGGTCTTGATTTTCTCCGGGATCATCATCACCAGGCGATCCAGCAGGTGTACGCCCCAGTCAAACATCATGCCGCCGCCCTGGGCTTTTACGCCCCGCCAGTCGCCGGGAATGCCCCGGGAGCCATGATAACGGCTTTCAATGTGGAAAATATCCCCTAGGGTCTTTTCCTCATAAAGCTTTTTCATAATCAGGTAGTCCTTGTCCCAGCGGCGGTTCTGCCGGGGATAAAACACCTTGCCAGTCTCCTTGGCAACCTCCAGCACATCCTCCAGATCCTTGCTGTTCATCATAACAGGCTTTTCGCACAGCACGTTTTTGCCTGCCTGCATAGCCCGGATGGACAGCTCCTTGTGGCTGTCATTCGGCGTGGCTACCAACACCACGTCCACCTGGGGATCCTCCAAAATCTGCTCGAAGCTGTCATACGTATGGAAGCCCTGGTTTCTGGCCCACTCCTGGCGTTCTTCCTTTACGTCATAGGTGCCTGCCAGCACCATTTTGGTTTTCAGATCTGTATCGCCAGGGGCCAGTTCCCGGCCTTTAGAGCCGTCTGTCATCCAAAGGGCCTGCCCGCTGCCAGTGGAAATGGCCACAGCATGGCCGCCGCCCATACCGCCGCAGCCCACAACAGCTACAGCAACCTTCCCGTCTATCATAAGAAAAACCTCCCTTAGTTTATGTATACTGCCCAACATCCGGGCACCGCGCATGGCATCTGGATGCTTATTCTCATTTTACACGGTTTTCCGCTTTTTGGCAAGAGATTTTTTGTTGTTTTTATTTATATAAAGTGACATCTCCAAAACAAGCGCTGCAGCTTCAAAAAGTGCCGCGTCTCTTTCCCTGAAAAAGCTTAATAACGGGAAAGCCGGCCCTGAACATCCCGCCAAAAGATTCTTGTTGAAAAAGCGGGAACTTTGGTGTATACTATATGTTGTATAAGTACAGGCAAATTGTGCAAATGGAATGGGCCGCCCCGAACCGGAGAAAAATTGTCCATGCATTTTCCAGCCTGCGAGGCAGGGAAATACATAATAAAGCTTTCCAGCGGGGCGCCCCCGAATGAAGAGTAAGGATGAGAATGAAGTATGATAGGAACCGATATCGCCATCGATCTAGGCACCTCTAATTTCAAGGTTTACTTAGACGGCAAGGGCATTGTGCTCAGCGAGCCTTCCATTATTGCCGTGGATACCCTCACCGATGAAGTCATTGCCATCGGCACAGAGGCATATAAAATGCTGGGCC
>JAAVYD010000176.1 GCA_022790955.1 Bacillota bacterium | reverse complement strand
TCGTTGCCGGCGTCCTCGATAAATTGCAGGTCGGCCCGCTGTTCCGGGGTCAGGTTTTGGATGGCCAAGCGCTGAAACTCCGGCACGTCTATCTCAAAATCCGTACTGAAAATGGCGATCACCGCCGCGATGGGCATGATGACCGCCACCAGAAGAACCAGCACAATGGCCAGCACTTTCTTGAGAGTTTTCGGGTCTGACAGCAGAGCAACCGCAATCTTTTTCAGAGCCGCGCCCAGCGCTGCACTCATCGGCCTCCCGCCTTTCCGAACAGAGCAGACTTGTAATCCGGCGCAATCACCTGCAACAGATACCGCTCATTGCCGCAGCGGTACAGACAGGTGCCCCGCTCCGGGTATTTTATCAGCTCAAACTCACTGGGTTCCACCTGCAAGGCGTCCATGAAGTCCTTGGGGTTGATCTGTCCGGCGTTGAACAAAAACTGATGGGTCGGAATAGAAAATAGAGGTTTCGTGAACTCCCGAATCGAGGGAATAAGAAAATCTTCAATGTTCTGGCTGGCCAGAATGATTGAGGAATCCTTCTTACGCACCCGCTTCATGGCATTGCGGATATACTCGATTGCCGTCATGTTCGTGAGGAACAGATAGAGTTCGTCGATGGACGCAGCCGTGTTGCCCTTGCCCAGCAGCTCGTTGCTCATATAGGATAAAATGTTGAACAGCATGGCGTCCTTGAGCCGTTTGTTGGTGTCCATCAATCCTTTCACGCCGAAGCATAGGAACCGATCGTCCACGATGTTGGTGTGTCCGTTGAAATATTTGGACTCGGCCCCCACGCACATGGAGTAGATGCCCAGGCAGACCTCCTGCAGCATTTCTTCTGTATAGAGGTACTTTCTCTCCTTGTCGTAGGTGTGATATTCCTCCTGGCACAACTTATAAAAGTCGGAGAGGATGGGAAAGTCGCAAGGCTTTTTGGTGGCATAGTCGGTGCTGTCCGTGATGCCGAACCGGGCGTAGAGTTTCATAAGCAGGATTTCTATAGTGTCGATTTGGGCATCGCTGAAATCCTTATAAGCCCGGAAGAAGTCCTTGAGGAACGCAATGTGCTGTGAGAGCCTCGTCACCCGCTTGAATGCATCGGGCGTGGCGGCATCCACCTCGCCCGAGCCGTCCGTCCATGCTTTCGGCTCCAGCGGGTTGATGGTGTACTCCCCGGACATAAAGTCGATATAGCAGCCGCCCAGGGCGCGGGTCAGTTCCTCATACTCTGATTCCGCATCCAGGCAGATGCAGGTCTTGCCGGACTCCCGCAGATTTGTTAAAATGAGCTTTAACAGGTAGGACTTGCCCTGCCCGGAGTTGCCGAGGATGAGGATGTTGCTGGTGGTCTTGTCCTCGGCCCGGCGGTCAAAGTCCACCAACACATTGGAACCGTACTTGTCCCTGCCGATATAAAGGCCGTGGGGATCGGTCTTACCGGAGAAGTTAAAGGGATACAGATTGGCAACCGAGCTGGCGGGCAATACCCGCTCATACTGCGCTCCGAACTGATTGGCGCCCACAGGCAGAACAGAGAGAAAGCCTTCCTTCTGCCGCAGGGTCAGGCGGTCGACGGAAATCTTGGAGCGGGTCAGTTCCATGGATATCTCGCTCTGGAGTTCCTTCAGTTTGTCCAGTGAACGGGCTTTGAGCTCGATAAAGACGGAACAGTGGAGCAGGGGTTCCTTATTCTTCCGCAGGTTAGCGAGAAGTTCCACCACATCCTGAAGGTTCCCTTGAGCCTCAATGGTCTCATTTACGTCGTTGCCGCCGGACATGAGCTTGTTCTTCCTTGTGGCATTTTGCAGGATCTTCCTCTGCTCCATAGGCTCCACCAGCCGGTGATAAATGCGCAAAGTTACCCCGCTGCGGTCGGCGAGCTGGGACAGGATAGCCTGTTCCTCCGTGCTGGGCGGGTACTCGCGGACTCCCCACACCGAACGGTAGCTGTCGCCCACGATATAATAATCGCTCATAAAGCGCACCGAGCCCGGCAGGATGCAGTCGAAGAAATCTTT
>JAAVYD010000042.1 GCA_022790955.1 Bacillota bacterium | reverse complement strand
CGGACGACCCAAGGAGGGAGGGTTACTTACGCTAAAAGCGCGCCTGGACTACCTACCAGGTCTGCGGAAAAATTTCCCGCGTTGTGTTTTTATCTTTGCATTTTTATTTTATTATAAAATCTCAATTTTTATAATCTTATTATAACGCTGTTCCTTTTTTTGGTACGAAAAACGCAGACATATCTGCTCTTTCCATAGTCAGCAGCTTTACTTTCTTATCAATCCCGCCTGCATAACCTGTCAGACTTCCATTTGCCCCTACAACTCTGTGGCATGGGATTATAAGAGAAATGGAATTATGTCCCACCGCCCCGCCGACTGCCTGAGCAGACATTTTTGCAAACCCTCTCTGCTTCGCGATTCTGCCTGCAATCTCGCCATATGTCATGGTTTGTCCATACGGAATAGTAAGCATAATCTCCCAGACTGTCTTACGAAAAGGAGTTGTTTCAATTTTTATTGGCGGTGTAAAATCCGGAGCTCTGCCGCTGAAATAAATATCAAGCCATTTTTTCGTTTCTTCAAAAACAGGCAGATTTTTTTCTTTATAGTCTTTTGGCAGCGTGTTTCCGAAATATTTCTGACCGTCAAACCATAATCCCGTAATTTTTTCGTCACTGCTCGAAACAGTAACGCCGCCAAACGGCGAATGGTAATGATAAATATATGTCATCATATTATATCAAATATTCTTTATCCTTTAGCGCAAAAATAAAACAAAGTAAAATAATCTCTGCGCATAGTATAATTTTTTCTATTTTTTAAAAATTTTAATTTATATAATTTTACTCAATATTAATGATGGAATAATCTTAGTCCTGTAAACGCCATAGCCATATTATACCTGTCGCAGGTTTCTATAACATTATCATCCCTTATAGAACCTCCTGCCTGAGCAACATACTCTACGCCGCTTCTGCGTGCTCTTTCGATATTATCGCCGAATGGAAAGAAAGCGTCTGAACCAAGCGACACTCCGGATAAATTTTTAAGCCATTCTTTCTTTTCTTCTCTCGTTAAAGGTTCCGGTCTTTTTGTAAAAATTTTCTGCCATTCTCCTTCTCTTAAAACATCATCGTAATCATCAGAAATATAAACGTCTATCGCGTTATCCCTGTCCGCGCGCTTCAGCTCCTCTTTAAACGGCAGCGCCAAAACTTTAGGATTTTGCCTTAAAAACCAGATATCCGCTTTATTGCCCGCCAGTCTTGTACAATGAATCCTTGACTGCTGACCTGCGCCAATGCCGATGGCCTGCCCGTCTTTTACGTAACATACAGAATTTGACTGCGTATATTTCAGTGTAATAAGCGAAATCAAAAGATCACGCTTCGCAGAATCAGGAATATTTTTATTAACTGTAGGAATATTCTTTAAAAGCTCGTCCGTTATCTCCGCGTTATTTCTGCCCTGTTCAAAAGTAATGCCAAAAACATCTTTCGTTTCCTGTGGCTCAGGAATATAATCCGGATCCATCTTGATAACAAGATACGAGCCTTTTCTCTTGCTTTTTAGTATTTCCAGCGCCTTCGGAGAATAAGACGGCGCTATTATTCCATCTGATACTTCCCTTGCAAGAAAGCTCGCAGTCTGCTCGTCGCATTCATCAGAAAGCGCTGCAAAATCACCATAAGAGGACATTCTGTCCGCGCCTCTTGCCCTAATGTATGCAGTCGCAACATCAGTCAGCTCAATGCCTTCTACAAAATACATTTGTTTTAATGTATCATCCAAAGGAACAGCCACCGCCGCGCCTGCAGGGCTTACATGCTTAAAAGAAGCAGCAGCCGGCAATCCCGTAGCTTTTTTGAGTTCTATAACTAACTGCCAACTGTTAAAAGCATCCAACAGATTGATATAACCCGGTTTGCCGTTCAAAATCTCGATAGGAAGCTCTCCCTTTTTCATATAAATTTTCGCAGGCTTCTGATTCGGATTACATCCGTACTTTAATTCTAATTCTTTCATAAAAACCTCCTGTTATTATTTATTCAAAAAATCTTTTATATATATAATATTACAGACAATTACATTACTATTAATATATATTTACTTAATGCTGCCGCTTTACGCAAAATAATCTGAAAGAACAAAAACGCCTGAGCTAAAACGCCCAGACGGTCGGCTGATTCCGCTATACTCCCTGTGGTCAATTCCACTTCCGTCAGTTGTATAACTATAATTATGATACCATGACTTTTTTAAATCCACAACTAAAAAATACCTGCGCAAAAACATTTCGATAATATACAAATATACGACACATGGCGCCGCTTACTTTTGTATATGTAAACCGCGCCCTGTACCGCACTATTCGCTGTCGTTTAATTTTGTTTAGTTTTGTTTGATTTTTTACAGAGTAATCTCTCTGCTGACCGTTTTACGCTTCAACGTCTATTGACTTGCTCTTAGCTGCCTTTTTGGCATTTTCAAGATCGGTATTTTCGTAAGTTTTCATACCGTTCTTTTCCCAATCGTCAAATCTCTTTAAAATTTCATCATAAGTCTTACCTGTGATCTCAGGCATAGTTGATCTGTTCTTAGGATCGAAGCCTGCCTGCTCGAAGCCCTTCATAACAGCGTCTTTAAGAGTGCTGAGCTTGGACTCGTCGCCGCCGGAAAGAGCATAAGCCATATTCATAATACGATCTGCAACGGCATTTACGGACCACTCTCCGCCCTCGGAAATAGCAGCTTTTGCTTTAGCGGCGTCTTCTGCCGTAACCGTAAGGTTAAGACCGTTCAGGGTCAGATTTGACTTCTCGCCCTGCTTAGTGACCATAGACATTATCTGCGATGTAAAATCTGCAATACGCTTATTGTTCTGCTCGATCAATGAATTAACGTCGATCTCAAAGCTATCGCCTTTTGCGACTTTTTCCGCAGAGTTAACAGCTCCTGCAGAAGACTGGAATGTGTCTGTCTTTGCGGCATTCTCTGCTACGGCAGCGGTATTGTTATCAGTCGCGCTATCTGTTTTTGAAGCGTTCTTGCTTATACCTGCTTTATAATTCGCAGCGGAGTATGCGCTTGCGTTAGGATTAAAATTAATACCTGACATTAGCAATACCTCCTAAATTATATGAGTTTTATACTTTCGGTCAATTATAACTTCGGTATTATTGCGTTTTTCTTAATACAATTTGCATATTTTTTCCGAAAATTATTTTTTTATCTGCGCAAGCACATCGTTTATAGGCATATCCCAGAGCCCGTCGCGGTTTTTCTGCAGAAAAGCAAGATAGATCTCGGCGTTTCCCGTCACTACTTCGAGTTCTTCAGGCGTGATCTCGCGTCTTACCTTGGCAGGACTTCCCACTACGAGAGAATTAGGAGGGATCTTCGTACCTTTTGTAACGAGAGCGCCTGCGGCTATAAGGGTATTCTCGCCTACTTCGGCTCCATCCATAACGATCGCACCCATTCCGACCAGAACATTATCGCCGATAATAGCTCCGTGGATTATAGCGCCATGACCTAAACTTACATTTTTACCGAGCCTTACCGGCTGATCTTCGTTAGCGTGAATAACGCAGCAATCTTGTATATTTGAATTATCTCCGATAACAACGGTATTTGCATCGCCGCGGATTACCGCGTTATACCAGATTCCTACATTCTCTCCAACAGTTACGTCGCCCACTACAACTGATCCCTGCGCCAAAAATGCTGATTCGCTTATCTTTTTTGCCATAATAACCTGCATGCCCCTGCGCAAAACAGCGGCATTTCTCCTTTCTGCCGTATAAATATTTCACTGAACATTTATGTTTATTATCTGCAGACAAAATGTTCTGAGAAAAAACTTTTCTGAATTTATTATACAACATTTTATCATATTATCGACCGTTTTTTGACGCTTTTATTTTTTAATTAAACAATAAATTTGCTTACGCTGCAGTCATATTGATTATTAACAAGTTTGGAATTTACAAAAAAGTATAGGTTTTTGGAATTGAGATTTTGTTGAGTTATATTTACATTTTAGCACAAAATTTATCAAAATTCTATTAATAATTATAAGAAATGTAATAAAATTATATAAAATTTATACTTACAAAAAAGTATACTTTTTTATTACATATTAAAAATATTATATAAGTAATTGGATTTGAACGTTTTAATTACCGAAGCGCACTACTTCAAAAATCTATCAGTATTTTGCGGCAAGGTTATTATTAATAGCGAACGAGTTAAATATAAGTTAAAGTTTGTTGTTTTGGAGGAAAATTATGAATAAGAAAAAACTATCTTTTTTGCTGTCGCTGACATTAATGCTTTCTGTTTTTGTACCTTTTAATTCAGTTAGCGCAGCTTCAACGAATGTTAATATCAATAACGTACCAGTGATTTTTAACGATAACAGCGGTTCGCCGTTTGTAGACGATGCAAACAGAACGCAGGTGCCCCTTCGCGTAACTATGGAATCCTACGGCTGCCAAGTGAACTGGAACAGCGCCACAAAAACAGCGACAATTCAAAAAGACGGCAAAACCGTTGAAGTTCCAATCGGTGAACAGTATATAATCGTTGACGGAAATATAAAATCCAACGATACAGCTGCAGTTATAAGATATAACCGCACATATCTTCCGATCCGTGCTGTTCTTGAAGCCTTCGGTGCAAAAGTTGGATGGAACCAGGCAACCCAAACCGTTGAAGTTACCGCTCCTGGATTCAATCCGCCTGCGACCGTTCAGCCTCAGCCTACGCCTGCAACGACATCATCCAAGTATGTAGGAAACAGCCGCACCAGCCTGTTTCATTTATCCACATGTGAAAAGGTTCAATACATAAATCCTTATAACAAAGTTGAATTCAGTTCTGCCAGCCAGGCTTTAGCTCAGGGATACGAAAGCTGTTATTACTGCCATCCCGCATCCGCAGGATCTTCAGCGATAACTCAGCCAACTGTTCCGAGTACTGTTACGCCTGCTCCATCGCAGACGGTTACCAGCATGGTATGGATACCGCGCACCGGCACAAAATATCATACTCGCAGCACCTGCAGCAATATGAAAAATCCTTCTCAGATTTCAAAAGATACAGCGGTACAAAGAGGCTATGCCCCTTGTAAAAAATGCTGCTGATAAACAATATCCCATGAGGAGCGCAGCCAGAAGATAAACAAATCTGCTGCGCTTCTTTAATTATAATATTTATTCTCAATCTTACTTCTCAAAAAGCGGCGTAGATAAATATCTGTCTCCGGCATCCGGCAAAAGCGCTACGATAGTTTTGCCGGCGTTTTCTTCACGCTTCGCGAGTTCTATGGCAGCGTATACCGCGGCTCCGGAAGAAATACCTACGAGCACGCCTTCCCTGCTTCCTATCAGCCTGCCCGTTTCAAACGCATTATCATCCGTCACCATGATAATTTCATCATAAATATTCGTATTCAAAACCTCAGGAACAAAACCCGCTCCTATACCCTGTATCTTATGAGATCCGGATATACCTTCCGACAGCACAGGGGAAGAAGCAGGCTCTACAGCGACGATATTAATTCCCGGTTTCTTTTCCTTCAGGAATTTTCCTGCGCCTGTAATCGTACCGCCCGTACCCACTCCCGCAACAAAAATATCTATATTACCGTTCGTATCTTCATATATCTCCGGTCCTGTATTTTTATAATGAGTTTCCGGATTCGCAGGATTAACAAACTGCCCCGGAATAAAGCTGTTCGGAATTTCTTTCGCTAATTCATGAGCCCGCGCGATCGCGCCTTTCATTCCTTTGCCGCCCTCAGTCAATACCAGCTCGGCCCCATAAGCCTTCATAAGCTGTCTGCGTTCTATAGACATAGTTTCCGGCATTACTATAATAATTCGGTAACCCCTTGCCGCAGCCACAGCCGCTAATCCTATTCCCGTGTTCCCGGAAGTCGGTTCGATAATAATAGAATCAGATTTCAGTTTTCCCATATTTTCAGCATCTTCTATCATAGCCTTCGCTATGCGATCCTTCACAGAACCGGCAGGATTAAAATATTCCAGCTTGGCTATTAATTTTACTTTTAAATCAAACTCTTTTTCTATATTAGTCAGCTCTAACAGCGGAGTTTTTCCTATTAACTGATCTGCTGATGTATAAATACCAGACACAATAAATTCCTCCTATTTATAATATAAATTTCTTAACTGCCGACGGATTAAGACGGCAGGTACGCGCTTGCGCCTTATACAATTTTATTTTGTTCTTACGGCCGCAAAACCCTTCTTCAGATCTGCGATTATATCGTCTATATGCTCCGTACCAATAGAAAGCCTGATTGTATTAGGATTAATATTCTGCTGCGCCAGTTCTTCAACCGTAAGCTGTGAATGTGTAGTCGTCGCCGGATGAATAACAAGACTCTTAACATCCGCTACATTTGCCAGCAAAGAAAATATCTCAAGATTGTCTATAAATCTGTGAGCTTCCTCCTGACCGCCTTTAATGTCAAAAGTAAAAATCGACGCTCCGCCGTTCGGAAAATATTTTTTATAAAGTTCATGATCAGGATGACCAGGCAGAGATGGATGATTTACGCGTTCTACCAACGGATGTTCAGCCAGATATTCCACAGTTTTTCTTGTATTCTCAGCGTGACGCTCAAGACGCAGGGACAGAGTTTCCACTCCCTGCAAAAGCAGAAATGCATTAAACGGAGAAATAGAAGCGCCCATATCCCGAAGCAAAATTGCCCTTATATAAGTGACAAAAGCTGCCGAGCCCGCTGCGTCAGCAAAAGAAACTCCATGATAACTCGGATTGGCATCTGCGATTGCCGGATATTTGCCGCTCGCTTTCCAGTCAAACCTGCCGGAATCTACTATCACACCGCCCAGAGCAGTGCCGTGTCCGCCTATAAACTTAGTTGCAGAATGTACAACTATATCTGCGCCATGCTCGATAGGACGAATCAAATAAGGCGTACCGAAAGTATTATCAATAACAAGCGGCAGCCCATACCTGTGAGCTATATCCGCAACGGCGTCAATATCCGGAATATCACTGTTCGGATTACCAAGAGTTTCCAGATAAATAGCCCTCGTATTTTCCTGAATTGCACTTTCTATTTCCTGAAGATCATGAACATCAACAAATGTAGCCGTTATACCGTAATGGGGCAATGTATGAGCTAATAAATTATAGCTTCCTCCATATATGGTTTTCTGGGAAACTATATGACCTCCGTCCGCAGCAAGAGCTTCGATCGTGTATGTTATAGCAGCAGCTCCGGAAGCTAATGCAAGAGCCGCAGTTCCGCCTTCCAGCGCCGCTATTCTTTTTTCAAACACATCCTGAGTAGAATTTGTCAGGCGTCCATAAATATTTCCCGCATCTTCAAGTCCAAAACGAGCCGCCGCGTGAGCGGAATTCTTAAATACATAAGACGTAGTCTGATAAATCGGCACCGCTCTGGAATCGGTAGCCGGATCCGGTTCTTCCTGTCCTACATGCAGCTGCAGCGTTTCAAATTTATAATTACTCATAGTATTATCCCCTTTTCTCTTTAATTAGTATGAATTTATTTCCTTAAAATAGCTTGTTTATAGAATAAACCTATCAACCCACTAAGTCAATAGGTTTATCTCTGAATTAATAAAATCTTTCTTGTTAAAACCTATTATCTCAAGGTATAATAGGTTTATAAAAAATAATTGTAATTTATTGTCGGCTATTTTATTAAAGACATCAATAAACAAATCTGAATATAATTGCATACATAACTGAAATTCGCTAATTTTTATAAAATGCCGAATCGGAGGATTACTAATGATGATTTCAACAAAAGGCAGGTATGCGTTGCGCGTAATGATCGACCTCGCTCAGCAAGATACTAACAAATATGTTCCACTTGATAAAATCGCTGTAAGACAGGAGATCTCCAAAAAATATCTTGAGATAATATTAAAAACCCTGGTTTCCGAAAAACTTCTTCAGGGACTCCGCGGCAAAGGAGGCGGATATAAGCTCACACGCAAACCGTCAGAATACACGGTCGGAGAAATACTGGAACTTACAGAAGGTAATCTGACCTCGGTTGCGTGCCTGCAAACCAAATCAAATACCTGCGAGAGAAAGGATATATGCCGGACGCTTCCTATGTGGCAGCAATTTGACAAAATAGTTCGGGATTTCTTTTACGGAATTACTTTAGAAGATCTGCTGCAAGAAAATTTATAAATATTATAATATAAATTTTAAAAACTATTTTTCTTGTATCAATAATTAATCTGCATATTAAAAAACGGCTAAAACCGTTGATTTCAACAGTTTTAAGCCGTTTTTCACAGGTGGAGCTTCCAAACGGACTCGAACCGTTGACACTTGAAATATTTCGCTTAATACCAATGTATAAACACGTGGGTGCAACATATAGCGCACAAAGAGATAAATTATCTTACAAACAATTACTTTGCTATAAGTATTATAACTATCATTTATTCGCTATTTAATAATTTTTTCAAATTAAACGTAATGGTACAATAAAAAATAACGACCTATGCGAAGCAATAAAGCAAGCAGTCAGGTCGTTATTTTTCTTATATCTCTATTTTATTAACCTCTCTATCATGCGATCTAAATATTCAGTCTTACATGAATCTATTAATTCATCACCCTTAAATGCTATATAATCGCCACAATCTTTCAGATATTCAATATTTATCGATCTTTCTTTTAATATCCGAGCTTCTTTAAAAAGGATGCCATGATCGTTTATTTCCTCTGCATTGTCTAAATCTATTCTACTATCTTTCATATTTTTCATCTACTCCCTTGTAATCTCTAAAACATCTTCTACGCCACAGTCTAATTCTTTGCAGATGGCTTCTATAATCTTTAAATTAACAGGCTCATTTTTTCCCATTTTAGCTAAAGTAGCATTACTTACGCCTATTAGATCACAAAGTTCTGTTTTATTCATGTGCTTATCTATTAATGTTTTCCATAATCTGTCATAACTAATCATAATTTATATCCTTTCATTCTTCATTTTATATGAATATCATATCAGTTTAATCTCTATTTTTCAAGAATATTTTTCTGTTTTTTCTCACAAAGTTGTTGATTTTTCCATAAAAGGATATTATAATAGTCATAGAAACAGACAATAAATCAATTTAATCATACAAAATAAACGAGGTGTTAAATATGTTAAATAAAATGAATGAAGCTGTAAATACTACAATTAATCAAATAAGCTGGGAAGAAAATAACATTCAAGAATTTTCAACTAAAATCAGAGAAAGCGTAGAAAAGTATAATGATTATGAAATGATCGAATTTATACCAAATATGCTGGAAACATTAAAAAAAGCCATTGAACGAAAAAGAAGCCTTGAAGAACAATTACAGATATTAAAATATATACAAAGAGAAAATTAACACTTTTTTAAAGAGATACTCCACTAAAATAAAGAGTATCTCTTTTTTACAATATTGCAGAAGTCTATAATATTACTGCCTCTGCAAATATATAGTTTTAAGCATTCGATATCTATCTTTATTCAATCACAACCGTCCTACTCTCCTGATCCCAGCTAACCTTATGCCCCAGAGCTTCCGCAAGCTCTCTTATACCTGCGTAATTAGTTCCGTTGCTGCTGAATCCGGTCAGCGTCTTATTCTTGCCTGCTACCTTTAATTTCACGGTCGGCATACTGATTATCGGCTCTGAACCCTGATTGCCTACATCAAAGCCCGCTTCTTTAAGTACTTTCGGGCTTATATAATTACTGCCGTCTTTTAGGATTCCTTTCGCCGTGTATTCTTTTCCGAATATAGTTATCGCTCTGTCTGTTATCATTTCGTCGTCCTCCTTTTCTTCTGCTTCTATGTCTATAATCCAGTAATATTTAACCTGCTGCTGTAATAAGCTGAGTTTGTTTCTTATCCTGCCCTGCTTTATGCTGTTCGGATCGCGGATCAGTACGTCGTTTTTATCTATTCCGTACCATAAAATGAAATGCCCTGAGCTTGTCCAGTTTCCCGGACCCATGCAGCATATTACCCATTTTCCGGATTTTATTGCTTCTAAGGCTTTTGCATGAGCGTTATTTGCTGTCTGAGTAGATTTACCATATATGTTCGTATTATTGACCTGCTCTGCGTTGATTCCGTATAACTTTAAATGGGCTTTGATGTATGAATAATATGTGCCCTGCTTACAGGCTTTATATCCGTTCTGTTTAGCCCACCAGCATGTATCGGCGGGTGTTATATTGTAATCTATTAACGTTGCTAAGATCATTGCAACGCAAGTCGGACCGCAGCCCGACTTTGCTATTGTTGTTTTTTCACCGGGAGCTGAATAATCATTACCTCCCCAACGAATGTCTGTTTGTAGGTATTTGATTGGTATTTTCATTGTATCACCTATGCCCTTTCAAGAAGTTTCGCAAACACAGGAATAACACTGTCAAAATACACCCATGTATCAACTTCCTTATTGCTGTGTTCTGATTTGCTCCTGTAATACTCTCCGTATTCGGATACTTTAAGACCGTTCATATTGGCGATCCTGCCAACTTTATTTGCAGATATATTAAACATAGCCCCTATTTCTTTTGCGGAATACGTTTTCTGTCTGGACTTTGGAAGTGATATTAATGGTTCTCCGGCTAATATCTCCGCTGCCTTAGCTACCAGAATATTTTTATATTCCTTAGATAAAGTATTTACATTTGCAAGTTTAAGAAATTGATTAGACATTCTTGTTTTAGCGTTCATAAGTCTTGCTTCTGCCAGCTTAGATTTTTCCTCAGAAGTCTTTGATTTTTTCATGTCATAGCTTCCGTTCTTCCTCAGTAATGGTAAAACCTCGGAAGTTACCCAGCGTTTAAACTTCTTAGCGTTAGGCAACTTGCTGGATAAGATAAGGCTGTATAAGCCTGATTCGTTGATGATAGTCTGATTCGGATTACCTCTTTTTCCGTCGGAAAACGCGACGGTATTCTTATCTTCAATGTCTACGTGTAAAGCAAGCGCATCTCTTGTATTGCTATATCCCAATATCTCAGCAATCTCCTTACCGATAAACCAAGGTTCTCCGTCTTTTTCAATTATACGAATCTGTCCAAATTCGCTATTTTCAAATATCTTAATTTCGTTCATGATTACTATTCTCCTATCTTCTCCACTTAAAAACGCCCTGCTGACTGCAAGGCGTTATACTATTTATCTTTTATATTCACTTCTGGTAGTCCCGCCATACTTGTTAATATTGATACGATCCCAGACAGTAAAGCTGCTGAACCTACCATAGCCCAATTTACATCTGCCATTACATAAGATGCTCCTATTACTCCGATCGCTGTCTGCGCACAGGTTTTAATCGCTCTTATTCCTGCTGCTTTTATCCAATTCATGATATGCCTCCTACATTCCTAAATGCGTAAGTACAAAACCAACCGCTGCACCGAGTATCAAAGTAAGGCAATAACCGCTTACCTGACTCCACTATTCTCCGTCCCTGCTTTCAAATGCTACAAGGCGCTGCCCCTGCTGTTCCTGTTCT
>JAAVYD010000130.1 GCA_022790955.1 Bacillota bacterium | reverse complement strand
TTTTTTGCGGTTTGTTTCATTTTATAAGCCCCTTGAAGTTTTTATTTTTCAAGGGGCTTCGCCGCATATTTTTCTCATTTTGTCAAGGGCTTTTTGCCGGTTTCTTTATCTTTTTACAAAATGCTTAACTTAATGGCATTGCGCGAACCGAAACGCCTTTCTATGCGGTCAAGGGCGGCAACCACGCTTTCAGCCGTCCGATCCGGCATTAGCTCCATAATGGGAAGACGGCTTTTCCGTTCGGTCAGCACAAGAAGGGTTTTCTTTGAACTCTTCTTTTTTGAATATACGGTGTCCATTTCCCAATGTCCCACGTCTTCCCGCGCGTCCACTTCGGCGGGGCGTTCCTCTATGCTTTCGCCCTTCGGAGCGCGCTTCACGGCTCAAGCACAGATCAACGTGCAGGGCACGTCCTCCGCCGGATACAAGAAGAAAAACTTCAAGTTCACCCTAAAGGATGGCATGACCTATAAGCTCCGGGAGGACTCCTTGCCCGCAAGCGTTTTCTGCATGAAAGCGGACGTGGCGTCCTCCGAAGGGGCAAACAACGTGGAGCTGGTGCGGCTCTATAACGACACCGTGCCCCACAAGGCCCCGCCCCAGGAAGATAACCCCCAGGTGCGGGTGGGCATTGACGGCGTGCCCTGCATCATATTCTGGCACAACACGGACTGCACAAACCTTGCGGCGCTGTGCGCCTGGGTGGCCTCTACGGACCGGACAGCGGTAAGCACAGAGGAAGAAAAGGCCGCGCGGCTTGAAAAATTCAAGAGTGAGTTTGAGGAACACTTCGTGAAAGCCCCCATGCTGTTCTACTACCTCTTTACCGAAGTGTTCTTGATGGTGGACAGCCGGGCGAAAAACTTCTTCCCCACCACCTTTGACGGGGTGCACTGGCTCCCCTTCCCTTACGACTTCGACACGGCCCTGGGCATAAACAACGAGGGCCAGCTTGTCTTTGATTATGACCTGGAGGATACCGACCACTTAGACGGGGCCAACATCTTCAACGGCCAGGAAAGCGTGCTGTGGCAGAACATACGGGGCGCTTTCCCCGATGAGCTGAAAGCCATGTACAACACCCTGCGCAGCGGGAGCGAATTCAGCTTCGAGGAACACCAGTCCGTCTGGCCCGAGGCCGTGTGGAACGAGGACGCCTGGGAGAAATATCTGGAGCCTTTGGAGCATGATAACGACGGCTCCTACCTTGCCATGCTGCAAGGCTCCAAGGCCAGCCAGCGGGCCTGGTGGCTCTTTAACGGCTTCCGCTACCGGGACAGCAAATACCAGTGTGGGGACGCCCAGGGCAGTTTCATCACCCTGCGCTGCTACCGCGCCGGGGATATCACCGTCACACCTTACAGCCACGTATGGCCCCGGGTGAAGTACGGCAGCTACACGGTTACCCAGCGGGGAAAGCGCAATGTGCCCTGCACCCTCCCCTGCCCCCTGGAGGACATGAACGACACGGAGGTCTATATCTATTCTGCTGACCGGCTGGCGGCTATTGGTGATCTCTCGCCCCTGCAGGTGGGCTATGCCAACTTCTCCATGGCCGGGAAGCTCCAAAGCCTCAAGCTGGGGGATGGTGGGGCGGGCTATCAGAACACCCGGCTCACGGAGCTTTACGTGGGCAATAACGGACTTCTCTCCCTGCTGGATATCCAGAATTGCGTATGCCTGTCTATGTCCGTTGACCTTTCCGGGTGCGTGGGGCTGGAGACGATCAGGGCCAAGGGTTCGGCTATAACGGGTGTAAATCTGCCCGTAGGCGGCCGCCTGCGGACCCTGGAACTGTCGGGCACTGTTACCAACCTGACCCTGCGGGAACTCAAGCACTTTGAGACATTGGACATGGCAAGCTTTGAAAATCTCACCACCCTGCGCATTGAGAACATGCCCCATGTGCCGCTGGACGCCATCATCACGGGTGCCGCAAACCTCAATCGTGTGCGCCTGCTGGGGGTGGAGTGGCAAGCAGAAAGCGAAGCATCCCTGCAAGAGAGCATTACGAAGCTCAAGGGCTGCATCGGCCTGGACGCCGCCGGGCAGAACACGCCCTCCGCTGTGGTGACGGGCCGGGTGCTGGTGGCTTCCATCTCGCCAGAGCTGCTGACGGAAATAAACGACAGCTTCCCCCAGCTTGTGGTGGTGGCGGATGGTGAGCCCCAATTCATCGTGCGGTATGTGGACTGGGACAACACCCTCTTGTACCGGGCCGTGGTAGGCGCTGGCAGCCCAGCCCCGAACCCCGTCACATCCGGCCTGCTGGACGCCCCCGCCCGGGAGGGCACGGAGGACACCCGCTATGCTTTCCGGGACTTCGGCGCTTTGCCCCAGGCGGTAAGCAAAAACGAGAGCGTGGTGGCCCAGTACGATACCCAGTACCGGGTGCGCTTTATGAACGGCGAGGCGGCCTTTGATACCCAGTGGGCCACAGCCGGGCAGAGCGCCCAGACACCCAGCGGCACGCCCACAAAGGCCAGCACGGCCCAGTACAGCTACACCTTCAGCGGGTGGCAGGGCAGCTATGCCAATGTGACGGCCCCTGTGGACGTGGAGGCGAAGTTTACCTCTACGGTAAGAAAGTATACGGTGACGTTCTATAACGGCTCCACGCTGCTGCAGACGGTACAGAATGTGCCCTATGGGGGGAGTGCAAGTTATACCGGGGCCACGCCCGTAAGTCCGGACGGCCCCGCCACAGACTACCCCTTCGAGGGGTGGAACCCCCAACCCACCAATATCACCGGCACCACAAAATGTATAGCTGTGTTCGGCTCTCCGCTGGAAGTCAAGGAGATTGAGGACAGTTGGGATGATATCCTGGCCGCCTGCGCCGATGGCACCTACAAGCAAAAGTACAAGATCGGCAACTATAAGCCCCTGGACATGGGTACAGAGGGCATCATCAACATGCAGATTGCCGGAAAAGATGTAGACGCCCTGGCAGATGGTTCCGGCATGGCACCCCTTAGCTGGGTAGGGATTGAACTGCTTAAGACTAATAGGGGAATGAATAATTCATCTCTGGTTACAAACTATGACTATCCTAATGTTCCATCCTGGGCGCCAGGAACGGGAAGTGATGCGAATCTATGGACAACGCAGATAAAATTCTATAAAGGCTCTGTAGCTCGTGCGACATGGACAATAATCGCAGAAGAAGCAGGCACTATAGCGATAGAGTATAATACTTCGAGCAGTACAAGTTATTACAATAATCTTACTGTAGAAGTGAATGGAGAGATAATAGCAAAAAAATACTGTTCCTCTAAGTACGCCAGATATACAGTAGATGTACAAAAGGAAGATACTTTGACAGTGAGTGCAGCCTATAATCTCATTGCAGAGACAAATACCAAAGGAAATATCCGCATTACTGGAACTGGTAATATTTTGATTACAGCAAATATTGAAGAGGCTCCTACACGAGGAGAGATTCAAGACTATCAATTGGGCACTGGCTCTATCGGCGGATGGGAAAAGAGCGAATTGCGTAGATACTATTATGGTACCCTTTTATCGCTGATCCCTGAAAGTATAAGGGTACAGCTAAAGACCGTGCTGAAGAATCAGGAAGCGTATAATGCAGCAGGTGACGGCTACACCCAAACTACAGAAGAAAAGGTTTGTCCGCCCTCGTATACTGAACTGTACGGCTCTTTAAGCGGGATAAATCAGCCAAGATATAAGGTTCTTTTCCCGGATAACATAAGCAGAACCAAAAAGAAGGTCGGCATAACAACGTCTGCTTCGTGGCGGACGCGATCCGCCTATAATTGCTTTGGTTTTAGATCTGTGGATTCCAAAGGCGGCTCCTATCAAGAAAATGTGGTTTTTTCGCAATCTCTGCCGCTCTGCTTCTTTACGTAATCAGGAACCTGATATGCACAGGATAAATTGACAAAATCCGACAGCACAGCTATAATAAAAAATGCCCCTCCGAAAGAGGGGCAGGCGCAGATTTGCGCCGGAGGACGCTGTATACATAAAAGGCGGTTAGCCCATCCCCGACTGAAAGGGGGTGATACATTTCCCGGAGATTAATACTTTCCATTCGGAAAGTATACGAAGGGAGGTGGCGCGATATGGGAAAAGGACGCTGGATGAAAATCCTGCGCTTTGTGCTGGTACTGCTGGCGGTAGCAATACTGCTTGCTTACATAGCACCCATAAAAGCGTGTTGACCGCTCGGCAGGCACCCGAACGGTCAACATAACTTCATGTTGATTGTCTAGGGCTAACCGCCATGTGACAGCGCCCTCTTTATCATTATTATACCATATACCCCGGCTTTGTCAAGAACAAGGCCGGGTATTTATTTTGCAGGAAAGGGGGTGAACCATATGACTGAATGGGGCGTTGTGGGTGTGATTGCCGCCATTGTGGGGCTGATCGTGACAGTGGCCGGGCCTATGATAAAGGTCAGCTCAAACCTGACGAAGATCTCCACGATTTTAGACAGCATCACAGCCCGGGTGGACAAGCTGGAGGGCGCTGACCGGGATTTCCAGGAAAGCACCCGCCAAGCCCGGGGGCGGCTGCATGAGCGCATTGATGAAGTAGCCGGGCAGGTGAATAACCACGAAGTACGCATAACAACTTTAGAAAACACAGGAGGGAAAAAATCATGACAAAGGAATGGTGGAAAGCAGCGGGAATCCGGGCCGTTAAGACGGTGGCCCAGACGGCGGTGGCGACAATCGGCACCACCGCTATGGTAAGCCTTTGCATGAAAAAGGGAGATAACATAGTTTTTCGTTAGATAATCACGCATTTTGTGATTTCTGCAAAGTGTAAGAGCCCGACTGTCTCTTTTCTGACAGCCAGGCTCTTTTAACCTCAAATTTAACCTCAAACGGGCGGTTTAACCTCATTTTAACCTCAAATTTCAGAGTTTTTTCGCCACAAATCAGGACAAAAAGAGATAGCAAAAACCCGCCTAAACCTAGTGTTTAAGCGGGTTTCCCATGGTGGGCGCTAACGGACTTGAACCGCTGACCCCCTGCACGTCAAGCACTCCGAACCAGTACACACTTGTACAAAAACCCGCATAAAACCTAGCTTTTTCGACTCTCCCGGCACGGGCGGGAATGGGGTATTTTCAACCGCTGGGTAGTCAAAAAGTAGTCAGATGCAGGAACACACCAAGTACCATTTTGCCGATCGCGGAAAAATGGTACTTGACTTTCTGATTCCCAAAATGTATAATGGGAATCAAAAAGTGAGGTGAG
The DNA here is from genome assembly GCA_022790955.1 of Bacillota bacterium. GTDB lineage: Bacteria > Bacillota > Clostridia > Peptostreptococcales > Anaerovoracaceae > JAAVYD01. Next base: position 685 of record JAAVYD010000130.1, on the reverse strand, counting down.
TCGGTGCCCACCAAAATGGGAAGGCCAAAAAGTGACCACCCTAAAGCCACACAAATCGGCGTAAGACTCGATGCAGATACGCTCAAAAAGTTAGACGAAAATGCAGAGCATTTTCATGAAACACGAGTTGCTTCGTTGCGCCGTGGTATAGAGTTAGTCAATCAGGCCATCAAGAAAAAGTAGGATACTGGTCGCCCTTCCAAGACACCCAGTACCCTCACACACCAATCCCCGAAAGGCTTGGTAAATCTATTCTACCAAACCTCTGGGGAAAATGCAAGGAGGTAAATTAAAAATGTGTATTGAAAACACAACCGAGGCCGCAATGGCCACTAAAGACCAGGAGCGGGGAGTCCTGCAGCAGATCAAAGCTATGGTGGCCGACCTGGGGCCGGACAGCTACATCGCCATCGCTTTCCGCGGCGTGTTCGATATCGCGGAAGAGAACATCGAGAACGACTTCTCCGGGAACCCGGTCGACCACGCCCAGGAGCTGGGGGAGCAGTTGGCCCAGCGCACCGTTCAGGTGGGCCAGCTGGCCGAGGAGCGGGACAAGTACAAGGCTCTGGCCGAGGCGGCTGAAGCACAGCTGGTTGTCCTTAAGGCCAAGCTGTACGACTATATGACGGCCTAAAGGAACATAGGGACTGCTGGAAAACCCGGTAGTCCCTATTATTATCCCGCC
>JAAVYD010000175.1 GCA_022790955.1 Bacillota bacterium | reverse complement strand
GGACAGCGGACTTGAGAGTATGATAAAGAATCTGACTTTTAACGGTTATCATACCGAATTTGAATGGCAGGTAAAAGCCAAGCAAACGGCGATGGAATATGCTGATGATCCTGAAGGCTGGCTTCTTGCCTGCGGTCAGAGCGGAAGCGGTAAAACGCATTTATGTACCGCAGTAACCGGAGAGATTATCAAAAAAGGCGTACCGACGCTTTATATGCTGTGGCGTCAGGATTCGCTCAAGTTGAAGCCCGGCGAATGGGCTGACCCGGAAGAAAGGCGGGTAATGCTCGGAAGATATAAGAATATAGATTGTTTGTATATTGACGAGCTGTTTAAAGGCAAAGTAACAGATGCGGACATCAGTTTAGCGTTTGAATTGCTCGATGAACGGTATCGGGCGGATAGGATAACGATCATCTCAACGGAGCTTATGCCGCAGCAGTTGAGAGCGATAGACGAAGCTGTTGCAGGCAGGATAATTGAGAAAGCCGGAAAGCATACAATCGGCGTATCTCAGGGAAGCGGCAGAAATTACAGGTTAAGAAAACATGCTTAAAACATTTACTATTCCCGGAACGCTGCCGGGACTGAATGAGTACTAAACGCAGAGCGGCGGAATAAATACGCCGCCGCAAAGCTGAAAAAGAACGCTGAAACTGTCGTTTCGTATTCAGTAAAAAGGCTTGGCAAGTGGCGGGCGAAGAAGCCCGTGTATATGATCTATCACTGGTATGAACCAAACAGACGGCGGGATATGGATAATATATCCTCGTTTGGCAGAAAAGTAATACAGGACGCGTTAGTGCGTGCCGGAGTGCTTGAGAATGACGGCTGGGCGCAGATAGAGGGATTTAAGGATTGCTTCTATGTGGATCGGAAGAATCCGCGGATAGTGGTGGAGTTGGTGGAAAATGAAACGCAGTGAACGTATAGAAGATTTTTTAAACCTCCTGCGGGAATCTCAGCAGGAATACAACATAGCTGTTTCAGACGAAAAAGAAAAGAACGATGAAACGCAGGATTTATTACATTATTCCGAACTTCATGACGATATCCCATGCAATGAATTAGCCATCATGCAGGCTATGAAACAGACACGCAGGGATCGCAGAACGGCAAAGGATACAACAATACTGTCTGCACATCTGATAGATTGGGCTGAAAAATATCGAAAGGCAGTAAAGGAACTTGAGCAGGTGCTTGGAAACGTCAGAAAAGATGAAACACATATAGAAAACAGGTATTACACGCCTAAGACGGATATAGTGGAGCGGACGCTTGGGAGGAGAGAATGATCCAATTTCCAGATAAAAAATACAGCATAATCTACGCTGATCCACCGTGGAGCTATTCAGATAAAAGATGCAACGGCGGAGTAGCTAATCACTATAACACTATGAAGGTTTCAGATATCTGTGATCTTCCTGTAAAGAATATAGCGGATAAAGATTGTGTTTTATTCATGTGGGCAACTTATCCAATGCTTAAAGAAGCCTTACAGGTTATAGAAGCATGGGAATTTACATATAAGTCGATAGCCTTTCAGTGGATTAAACAGAACAAAAGCGGAAACGGATATTTTTTCGGGCTTGGACGTTGGACGCGAGGCAACACAGAACCTTGCCTGATTGCGGTAAAAGGTAAGCCAAAGAGAATCAGCGCAAGTGTCGGACAGCTTGTTTTTAGTCCACTTAGGAAGCACAGCCAAAAACCCGATGAAGTACGCGATAAAATCATAGAATTAGTTGGAGATTTACCAAGAATAGAGTTATTTGCAAGAGAGAAAACGCCCGACTGGGACGCTTGGGGAAATGAGGTGTGAAAAATGAAAAGAGAAGAAATATTAAATAATGCGAAAATATGCACTACACAGGATCGCAATAATCAGTATGGCGAGCCGGAAGATGTATTTTCTTTTGTAGCCGCTAAGTGGCAGGTACATATGGATAACAGACCGCCAGGTCCGCTAACTGCCCATGATGTGGCAATGATGATGATAGATTTAAAAACAGCAAGGTCAACAAGCAATCCGGCTCATATTGACAATTACGTCGACATAGCGGGATATGCAGCCTGCGGCGGTGAAATAGTGAGTAAGAAAGCAGAACCGTTGGATTTGATTATAAGGTAAAAGAAAGTGCCATGGAATCGATAAGATTTATTTTTCAAGACTTTACCCACTGGATCGGAGCAGTGATTATTATATACGTGATATGTGAAGGACTTGCAGATATATTTAAACGAAAATAATTTTAATGCGCACAGGGGGTGAGTGAGTGTCGGAATGTAAGAAACATGGTAAGTACAATTTACCTCAGAATGT
>JAAVYD010000002.1 GCA_022790955.1 Bacillota bacterium | reverse complement strand
GCTGTTCAGCCATTTCTACAAGTTTCTTAGTCATATAACCGCCAACGTAGCCGTTCTGTCTTGCGCTAAGGTTACCCTTATCCATCTTATCATAATTGGCTAAACCTAATTCGTTAGCGATTTCTGTTTTCATGCTGTCTAAAGCTGTCTGTGATTCTGTTTTAATTTTATTTTGAATTGACATTTTGTAGTTCACCTCCTCTACGTAAATTAATTTAACCACAGGAGGCGTTTTATATGAATTGTAATTAATGGCACCGATACCAATTTAAATGTTTTATATAAAAATCGCTTAAAACAGACTTTTAAAATTTAAATTCCTAAATTTTCAAAAGAACCGAACATTTTTTCTACACCTTCGGCGACGCAACGATTATAAGGCAGACTGAGGCTCGGATCTTCCTGAAGCATTTCCTTAACGTCAGATCTAAGACTGTTTAATATTCCTATATGACGTACCAGATCAGCCATAACGAGCTGCGGGAGTCCATGCTGACGCAGCCCAAAAAAATCGCCGGGACCTCTCATTTGAAGATCCTTTTCTGCAATAACAAAACCGTCGGCAGTTTCTTCGATTGTCTTTGCTCGTTCCATACCAAGTTCAGATTTCGGATCCGTAATAAGGTAACAGTAGGATTGTTTTTCTCCTCTGCCGACTCTGCCTCTGAGCTGGTGAAGCTGAGCAAGTCCGAACCGCTCTGCATTTTCTACTATCATAACGGTAGCGTTTGGTACGTTTATGCCTACTTCTATAACCACCGTAGCAGCGAGAATCCCTCGTTTTCCTTCGGAAAATTCCTGCATTATATAATCTTTTTCTTTTTGATTCATTCCTCCGTGCAGCAGCGCCGGATTATACTTCGGATATTTTTCACAAAGTTCTTCATATAAAGATTCTGCAGACACAGCTTCTACGGCTTCCGAATCCGCAATAAGAGGAGCTACCGCATAAACCTGCTGACCTTCGTTTAAAAGTTTTTCTATTTTTTTATATACTGCGCTTCGAGATTTTTTTGAAACAACTTTTGTTATTATCTGCTTTCTGCCCGGAGGCAGTTCATCTATAATCGAAATATCCAGATCTCCGAAAATTATCACCGCAAGGCTTCGCGGTATAGGAGTCGCGGTCATTACGAGGATATCGGGATTATTTCCCTTAGCAGCCAGCTTCATGCGCTGTTCCACTCCAAACCTGTGCTGTTCGTCTGTAATCACTATTCCCAGTTTATTAAAAATCACATTTTCCTGAATAACGGCATGAGTTCCGATCAAAATATCTATATTGCCGGCTTTAAGGGCTTCGAGGGTTTCGCGCTTTTCCTTAGCGCTTATGCCGGATACAAGAAACCCGATCTTTACATCAGTGTTTTTAAAAAAATTTTTAAAAGTATCGTAATGCTGATCCGCGAGCAGTTCGGTGGGCGCCATTAGAACGCCCTGATATCCGTTTTTGGCAGCTTTATATAAAGCTGCGGCGGCTACAACCGTCTTGCCGGAACCTACGTCGCCCTGAACAAGACGCTGCATGGGAACGGCAGATTCCATATCGAGAACTATCTCGCGAATTACTCTTTGCTGAGCATCCGTCAATGTAAAATTCAGGGAATTTATAAACTCGCCGACATAATTATCATGCGAAAACGCTATCCCGCGTTCCGTTCTGCACCGGGAACTGCCTTTAATAAATAATCCTGTTTGAAGCAAAAATAATTCCTCATATATAATCCTGTATTTTGCCGCTGCAAATGATTTTTTGTCTGCCGGAAAATGAATATTTTTAAGAGCAAAATCCCTGCCGCATATATTATTTCTTTCAAGGATTCTAACAGGCAGAGTTTCATTAATATTAATACTTTCGCTTACTGCTTCTCTTGCTATTTTCCTCAGATCTTTCTGAGTTATCCCTTTTACTGTTCTGTAAACAGGAAGAATTTCTTTTTTGATCTCATGCGAATTTTTTTCAAAATCCGGATGTACCATCTGTGGTCCGGACTTGCCAAAAGTCACTTTACCATAAAAGCCATATTGTTCACCAACTTTAAAACTCTTATCATAATAGGAAGCGTTAAAAAAAATGATTTCAAGCCCTCCCGTATCGTCGTGTACGAGAATTTTTATCATTTTGCCTTTATTTCCGTAAACATAATTTTTAATAATCTTTACGACCGACGCGGTTATAAAATAAACTCCATCCGCAGCTATCTCCCCTATTGGAATTATAACAGACCTGTCCTCATACGATACAGGATAATTTCCGAGCATATCCTCCGTAGTAAATATTCCAAGCTCTTTATTAAGCAGCGCCGATTTCTTGGGTCCTATTCCTTTTATTTCATTTATATTCATCAGCAGACTATCTCCAATTCGCGCTTAGCGATTTTTTTGGATTTAACGCCGGTTACACATATAATAATTTTTTCAGTATCTATACCAGTTACGACTTTTATTTCGGACTTCAAACTATCGGCATATTTCCTGGCAAGCCTGCTTATGCTAACTCCGAATCTCACTATCATATATACTCTGAGCGTTACCGCCCTGCCGTTCTTTTCGTTTACGACTTCGATAAAATTCAGGCTCTCACGTCCGCCTGTTCCCACCTTTATAGGCTTCCCTTTCTGATTCGTCAAAATGATCCTGTCGCTGTATCCTTTTGCCGTTTCCACTGCGATTCTTGCAAATACAGAGCCGTTAATACCTACCTTACCAGACTCCGTTGAATATTTAATCATACCGGCTCCTTTCAAAATTCAATCATATTTCAATTTATCAGCAATTATTTCTTTATAAAATATTAATATTAGACTATCTCGCCGAAAAGGCTGAAAGTCTTGGCGTCTGTGATCTTAATATCCACGGTCTTTCCCGTCAGATCTTCGTCTGCATTAAAGTTTACGAGTTTGAAAGTATCCGTCCTGCCTGCGTAGGTGCCTTTATCGTTTCTTGCGCTTTTGCCGTCAACCATCACCTTCACAGTTTTGCCGAAATACTCGGCGTTTTTTTCTGCAGTTATGCGGTTGATAACTTCTACAAGCCTGTCGAAGCGGGCGTGCTTTATCTCCTCAGACACCTGATCTTCGTATTTTGCCGCCGGCGTTCCGGTTCTTATCGAATATAAGAATGTAAATGCCGAATCGTATCTGACACGTTCCGCAAGATCCAAAGTATGTTCAAAATCTTCTTCGGTTTCTCCCGGAAATCCCACTATGATATCCGTAGTTATCGCCATATTCGGCACTGCAGTTCTGATTTTTTCGATCAGGTTCAAATAATCTTCTTTTGAATACCTGCGGTTCATGCGGCGCAAAACATCGGTACTCCCTGACTGAACCGGCAGATGTATATGCCTGCACAATTTTTCGCAGTCTGCAAAAGCTCGAATAAGTCTGTCTGACAGATCCTTAGGATGAGAAGTCATAAATCTGATTCTTTCTATTCTTTCTATTTCATTTATTTTATAGATCAGCTCTGAAAAATCGCAGTCGAAATTACAGTTATTTCCGTATGAATTTACATTCTGCCCCAAAAGAGTGACTTCTTTCACGCCGTCGTCAGCCAAAGCACGAATTTCTCTTATTATATCCTCAGGCATGCGGCTGCGCTCCCTGCCTCTCGTATACGGTACGATACAGTATGTACAGAAATTATTACAGCCGTTCATAATATTAACAAAAGATTTATGTCTGAACTTCCTTTCGACAGGAAGCCCTTCTATTATTTTCTCCTGAGCGTCGTAAATTGAAATTATTTTCTTTCTGTTTTCCAGACAGTTTCTTAAAAGCTCCGGAAATTTATAGATATTCATAGTCCCGAATATAATGTCCACCCAGGAATATTTTTCCTTTATCGTATCCGTTATATGCTGCTGCTGCATCATGCATCCGCATACCGCGATTATGGCTTCAGGATTTTCTTCTTTTATCTTTTTCATAGAACCGAGCTGACCGAAAAAGCGATTATCCGCATTTTCCCTTATGCTGCAGGTATTAACGACTATAATATCCGCGCTTTCCCTGTTTTCGGTTTCTGTAAAACCTTCGGTTCTAAGCATACCGGCTATCGTTTCGGAATCGTGCTCGTTCATCTGGCAGCCGAAAGTCTGGATAAAAAAGCACGGACGGCGATTGTTTTTATATTCAAATTCCCGCACCCATTTCTGTCCTTTTGCCATAAAATGATACTGTCTTTTGGGTTCTTCCGTTGGAAACTCTGAATTTAAATCTATTTTATCTAAATCTATTTCATTATACATTTCTATTGACTTTTTTCCCTTTCTATCATATAATTAAAATGAGAAATGAGTTTTTAACCGTACAGCCTTATGGCTCAAGTGGGGTACTCGTTTCTTTTTTATATTTATAATATCATATAAATATAACTTTCCATTCTCAGAATGTCTTATAACCAGCTCTGCATGAAATATATTATATCTCAAAATATCATTGTTTTCATTAAAAATCGGTATTGCAAATCTTGAGTCATATCTGTACGAGCCATATTTTGCATTTTTATCATGCTTTTTCGCCAAATTCTTTTGAAATCTTTTATTTTCTGCAATCTCGATCAGTTCAGGAATTCCCTGTGCAGCATTAGCTTTTGCTTTTGCAAGAGTACCTTTTAATTTTGCCGTATAATTTAAATTCGTATACTCATCAGGAAAATCATTTCCAATATATATAATTTCTTTACTTTCAATTATTTCTATAAACTCTCCAACATATTGCTTTAAATATTGCTCAACCTCATCCCAGTTTATATTTTGTCTGCCTTTAAATCTTATATCATTTATTAATACAATTTTATTTCCATTAATATCTTTTATAATACTTACATTTCTTATCATAATCTTCTTTTGTATACTATCTTATTATAGCATTTCGGAGTCCTGTTTACTTACATATTCTAACAGTTGAATATCTATATCAAATACGCTTCTCTTTATCTAAAATGATTTTTTCTCCTGTCAGTTAAGTGAGTTCTAAAAATTATTAATAATACAGCACCCGCCTGTGTCCTTTTGTTATTTTAAATGTTATATCAATACCTGTCAAATCTCTGCTGCGCCATTGACGGAAAACTCAAATTGGCTTAAAATCTTTTGTGTATTCTTTATAGTTTAGTCAGGACGGTATTTTGCAAACCGTACCGGAGGAGAAAAATGTCAAACGATAACATTAAAATAATATCAAATCCAGATGAAGTACAAAAAATCTCAAGGAAATGGAAAACCGAAGGGCTTACGATAGGTCTTGTTCCCACTATGGGATATCTTCACGAAGGTCATCAAAGTCTTATTCATAAATCATGCGCGCAAAATGACCGTACAATAGTTAGTGTATTCGTAAATCCTATACAGTTTGCTCCAGGCGAAGATCTCGCCACCTATCCTCGCGATTTAGACGCAGACGCCGCTCTGTGCGCCTCCGAAGGAGCAGACATACTGTTTCATCCGCAGCCTTCGGATATGTACGGTGAATATTTTTCTACCCATGTAGAAGTCGACGATATCACGCAGGTTCTCTGCGGCAAAACGCGTCCTACACATTTTAAGGGCGTAACAACAGTAGTATCCAAACTTTTTAATATATCTAAAGCAGACAGAGCTTACTTCGGCGAAAAAGATGCCCAGCAGCTCGCTGTAATAAAACGAATGGTTGAGGATCTTAATTTTGATATAGAAATTACAGGCTGCCCTATAGTACGAGAAGCAGACGGACTTGCAAAAAGTTCCAGAAACAAATATCTGAATCCGGAAGAAAGAAAAGCGGCTTTAGTATTGAGCCGTTCGTTGAGTATTGGAAAACAGCTTTTAGATAATGGAGAAAGAAACGCAAATGTTATACGCAACAGTATAACACAAGAGATAAAAAAAGAACAACTTGCTGAAATAGATTACGTTTCCATAGTAGATTCGGTAACTCTTAAAGATGTCGACGAAAAAATAACCGCGCCCGTGCTGACTGCAATAGCGGTAAAAATCGGAAGCACCAGGCTCATAGATAATTTTTCATATACGGTTTAGATCGCTGCGCAAATTTGTGAATCTATTTTAAAAATTTTTACATTAATAATAAGAAATTATAATTTAATTTATTGTATATTTTAATAATAGAAAGAGGTAGCTATGCGTCACAGCAAAAAAGGTCAAAATGAAGTACGGCTCCATGCAAAGCCAGTAAACAGCGACATTTGCATGGAGTAAAAACAGCCGCTGATAAAATGCTGGCTTTGATACTTGACTTTTATAATCAAAGAGGGAGCCCGCATGAAGTATATAAATGCAAAGATACTTCTTCCCGACGAATTAGTTAAGGAACTTCAAAAATATATTCAAGGAGGATATATTTATATTCCTTCTGTATAAAAACAAGCAAAAACGTTGGGGAGAATTATCCGGTTATAGAAAAGAATTGCAGGAAATAAACAGGATTATAATCGCCGAATACAAAAGCGGAATTTCAACAGAAGAACTTGCTGACAAATATTTTCTTTCTGTTCATGCAATACGCAAAATTATTTATAGAATATAATTTTTGGACTGCAGAAATGCAGTCCTCTTTTCTTCATACAAAACATTACCGAAACGGTCTGTATATTGAAAATAATCATATTAAAACATAAAATATTTTGTGAGAACAGAAAGAATAGGCGGTAATATGTTCCGCCATATTCTATCGTCGGCGGCGTACCTGCAGTTCTGATCAGAAAAAGATTTTCAGAAGAAATGATCAATTCTCTGCTTAAAATTAAATGGTGGGATTGGTCTGTTGAAAAAATAGAGCATAATATAGATGCAATACAAAAAGGCGATTTAGAAAAAATAAAATATTTTAATGAAAGATAATTTTATATTGATCTCAACAAAACACTGTCCCGCATTTACTTTGGGACAGTGTTAAAAAATAAATTTCTTCTATTATATTTTAATTACCCTTACAATTTTCTTTTGATTTTTATTTCAGCCGTTTTTTATTATATAAATTTTAAACCGTTATGTACGGACGTAAAATACCTGCCACATTGCTTATAGGCATGGTTTGCAGCCAGACATGCCCCGGACCCGTGACTACGGTATTAAATAGACCTTCACCGCCGAATAATGCGTTTTTCACGCCGGGAACTCCTACTATCTCCATAGAACAGGTCGCAGACATTGCAGCCAGATGTCCCGTATCTACAATTATCTGCTGTCCCTGTTTAAGATTATATTCAACAACATGACCGTCAAATTCAGCAAAAGCTATGCCGTTTCCGGACAGGCGCTGCAGGATAAAACCTTCTCCGCCGAACAGTCCCGATGAAAACTTTTTATTAAAATGAATAGACAGTTCTACTCCCGCCTCAGAAGCCAGAAATGCGCTTTTCTGGAATATCATTTCATTGCCCGGCGATATGACAAAAGCCTTTATAGAACCCGGAAAACTCGATGCGAACGCTATCATACCATCTCCCTGAGCTGTATAAATATTCTGAAATATGGATTCCCCTGAGAACATTCTTCCGAATGCTTTTCCTATTCCTCCATTAGTAGAAGTTTCCATTTTCATGCTCGGCGACATCCAGGACATAGAACCCTTTTCTGTAATCATCTTTTCGCCGCTTTTAAGATTGCATATTACAACCGGCAGCGTTTCACCCTTAATCTCGTATTCCATAATTATCCTCCTTTTAAATTATAGACTATATAAATTTTGCATATAAACCATATTTTATTAAACATTATATTGATAAAATTAATAAATATATTTTAGCATTAAATTTATATATTAAAAATATTATTTTTTAACTTAACTTCCCGATAATATCCCAAATATCTTCCGGCTTTTCTGCGAATATATTCGCGCCGGCTTCGATTAACGCTTCTTTTTTTCTGAATCCCCACAGACAGGAAATGCACGGTATTCCGGCATTTTCTGCGGTTTTTATATCTACTTCTGAATCTCCTATATAAATAGAACCGTTTATATCGGTGCCTGCTGTTTTGAGAACCCTGAAAACGCCGTCCGCAGCCGGTTTTTTCTCTATTCCTTCTATCGAGCCCGCAGCCGCGTCTATAAAATTCTTAAAATAATGATCGCTCAGCGCTTTTACGGCTTCATCGTGCTTATTTGATAAGATCAGCAGCCTGAATCCCGCTTGTTTTAACTTATTGAGCAGTTCATAAATCCCATCATAAGCCTTTGTTTTATTCATGGAATTTTCGTTATAAAAATTCCTGAATTCCTCTAAAAGCTCGTCGAACTGCGTAAACTCTGCCTTATCTAAAGAAACCACCGAACTATTAAGTTTAATCTGTTCATTCTGTTCAACGGAATAAATCCCCGTTTTCCCATCAGGAAGCGGTTCATAAACGCACTTCTGAATGAGATTTTTAATGCCGTTTCCCACAAAAGCGCGTACCTCCTCCAAAGATCTTTCAGGCAAACCGTATGTCCTAAGAGCATGGTTAGCTCCGTCTTTCAGATCTTCCAGAGTATCTAAAAGCGTACCGTCAAGATCAAAAATCAAAGTATTATATTTCATTACTTTACCTTCATAAAATATCGTCAGAATTTATATTTTAGCAACGCAAATTAATCATTAAAAAACGAACCGTTTAGGCGCGATTTTCAGTAATAACTAAATGCATCCCGGCAGGCTCGTTATTTCATCAGTTTACCGTGAGCTTCCGATATGACTTCTTCAGCCCGCTCAGAAAATTTATCATAATCAAATTCCTGATCTTCTTTTTTTACTAATTTAACCAGATATTCTATATTTCCTTTCGCTCCCGTCATGGGTGAAAAAGTCAGATTCGTCGGCAGCAAACCGTTTTCCATAGCATAACCCGCAATGTTTTGTATTACTTCAAGATGAACGGTTCTGTCTTTTACTATCCCTTTTTTTCCGACCTGCTCCCTGCCAGCTTCAAACTGCGGTTTAATAAGGCTTACCATCTCGCCGCTATCCTTAAGCAGCCTAACAGCTACCGGATAAATCAGCCGCAGAGATATAAAAGAAACATCTATACTTATAAAATCCATGCGATCCGATACCTGCTCCGTATCCATATATCGCACGTTTATTTTTTCCATATTAATAACGCGGGGATCGTTTCTCAGCTTCCAATCGAGCTGACCGTAACCTACATCTACCGCATAAACTTTTTTCGCTCCGTTCTGAAGCATACAATCTGTAAAACCTCCCGTAGAAGCTCCTATGTCCATAGCTGTCGCTCCTGCAAGGTCAAGGTTGAACTCCTGTATCGCCTTGTATAATTTCATGCCGCCGCGGCTCACAAAAGGACAGGAATCACCTTTTACGGTTATTTCGGAATCTACATCTACGGACATCCCTGGCTTGTCGTACATACGACCGCCTATATATATCCTGCCTTCCATTAAAGCTGCCTTGGCCTTTTCTCTTGACGGAAAAAAGCCTTTACTAACGAGCAGCACATCAAGCCTTTCCTTCAATAATTTCACTCACCTTTTCTGCTATCGAATCCGGATCGAGTCCGAATTTCTTTTCTAACTGTTCCTGAGTGCCATGCTGAACAAATTCATCGGGCCAGCCGATTTTATATGCTTTAACTTCGGAATCAGCGGCGAACAGGCTTTCTATCAGACTCCCGAATCCTCCGAATTTAATGTTGTCTTCTACGACAAGAATCCTGCCTGTCCTTTCTGCGGAATTTATATAAACACTGGAACTTTCTTCATCTAACGGTTTGATAATTCTTGCGTCTATTACTTCCGCCTGAATCCCCGACTCGTTCAGCTTTTTAGCCGCTTTCAGGCAATAAGAGGTCATTTTTCCTACCGCTGCAATAGTAATATCGCTGCCGCGCTGCATTATAATTGGTTTTATCTGCGCGATTTTTCCTTCACAGGATTTTGAATCAACTGTCTGTAATATTTTATTTTCAGCCGTTTCTTCAATTCTGTAATTGCTGAGATCTTCTGCGCTGCCTCTCGGATAACGCACTGCGCACGGTCCGTTCATCGTAAGAGCGTACTTCAGCATTATCTCCAGCTCTGGTCCGTCGGAAGGAGCAAGTATAGTCATATTAGGCATAGACTGCAAATAAGAAAGATCATATATTCCATGATGAGTTTCGCCGTCTGCTCCCACAATGCCCGCTCTGTCGATACAAAAAACGACGGGCAGATTCTGCATGCATACATCTATCATTATCTGGTCGTAAGACCTCTGTAAAAATGTAGAATAAATAGCTACTACCGGTTTCATGCCGTTTACAGCCATACCGGCGGCAAATGTTACCGCGTGTTCTTCTGCTATTCCTACATCGAAAATTCTTTCAGGGAAAGTCCTCGCAAATTCGCTGAGCCCGGTTCCGTCTATCATTGCGGCGCTCACGGCGACTATACGCGCGTCCTCTTTCGCAATCTCCGTAAGTTTTCTGCCGAATACAGCAGAATACGTTAATTTATCGCTTTTAGATAAAGATACTCCGGTTTTTTTATCGAACGGAGATACTCCGTGAAACTTATCCGGTCTTTTTTCCGCAGGTGCGTATCCCTTGCCCTTTTGAGTTATGCAGTGAACAAGAACAGGCTTTTCCATGCTTTTTGCATTTGTAAGAACTTCTATAAGACCTTCCAGATTATGACCGTCGACGGGTCCCAGATAAACGAAACCCATCTCTTCAAAAAGTACTCCGGGCACCACAAGATATTTTAAGGCATCCCGCATACTTTCAAGGCCGTTATAAAGAGCTCCGCCCACTCCTGGTATATTTTTTACGGCGCGTTTGATTTTTTTCTTGACATTATCGTAACTGTCAGATGTCCTGAGCTTTCCGAGATGTTGGGACATACTGCCGTAATCCTTTGAAATTGACATCTCGTTATCGTTAAGTATAACTATAAGATTACTGTCCATAACCCCAGCGTTGTTCATGGCTTCATAAACCATACCTCCCGTAAGCGCGCCGTCGCCAATAACTGCTACGACGGAATAATCCTCGCCTTTAAGATCGCGGGCAACAGCCATGCCCAGCGCCGCTGAAATGGAATTGCTGCTGTGACCCGTGTCGAAAGTATCGTACTCGCTTTCGCTGCGCTTTGGAAATCCGCTCATACCGTTCATCTGGCGCAGAGTATCAAAAGAATTTCCCCTGCCTGTAATCAGCTTATGCACGTAAGACTGATGCCCTACATCCCAGACTATTTTATCTTTTGGCGCATCAAATACTTTATGTATAGCAAGAGTAAGCTCCACTATACCCAAATTTGAGGCTAAATGACCTCCTGTATTTGAAAGCGTAGAAATAATTTTTTTTCTTATATCTCCGCATAGAAGCTCCATATCGTGTTTCGACAGAGATTTTATATATTCAGGATAAATTCCTTCTTCGATCTTTTTCATAAATCATATCCATATATTTTTATTATATAACCCGTTGTGCTATTAAATTTTGATGAAATAGCAAAAAAACTTCAACAAAATGTGCTAT
>JAAVYD010000041.1 GCA_022790955.1 Bacillota bacterium | reverse complement strand
TGTTTTAGCAGTATTATAATCAATAAATAGTATTTAATATTATCAATAACACAATATATTGATATTAAGTATCTAATTTTTATTAGCACAACGCGTAAAATTTAAAGTAAACTTAAAATACTGTTACAGAAATCAAAAACTTATACATATAGATGATATTTATGCCCTGATGGAAAGCCAGCTCCTAACTGATCGACGGACAGATTTACGATATGATTCCGCCCGGGAAGAATTCATCAAAAAATTTCATGTCATCTCAACCGCATCATAGAAGCTAAACGTACTCATATTTACAATTTTGAAAATGATCAAATTCCTGTTATCGTTTTATTCAATCAGGATATAACTGCAAATATTTTTACAGGATTAAATATTAATATTACCAAATTACTGGAGCTGTAATATAATAAAATATTTAAAAATATATTGGAAAAATAGTTTATACAAATGCTGTATTAAACTAAAAATTATATAAAAATAAGTCTGTCTATGACTGCTTTAGAAAAAACTGTATTATTATTCAGAAGATTTAATTTATAAGCTGCGTATGAAAATCCTTAAAAGATAAAAACAAAACTCATAATTTAGATGTGCGACAGAGCTTCAAAAAAAGAAAAAATGCAACGTTTAAACCTCTGCAAACGCTGCATTTTCAACACTTGGTACGCCCGACAGGATTCGAACCTGCGGTCTTTGGAGTCGGAGTCCAACGCTCTATCCAGCTGAGCTACGGGCGCATATCTGCCGAATACGATCCGGCATATAAATATATTATTATCTTTACAGAAAATATCTATTCTGATTTTTTCTGACAATATAAAAAGCAACCTAATAACCATTCTTATTAATATTCTATAGAAAATATAATATTAATGTATATATCATGCATTTTTAATCGCTCGCTTTTTATAAAATAACAGTAACAAAATGACCTGTATTAAGCATATCATCTCTGACAGCGCTCGACTTTGCTAACCACATGCATTTTTCAGGATCGTCTACTATAAATCCTGTAACCTGGCTTACGCCAAATTCGCCAAATGCCGATGTCAGCGGCACATCCGGACCCCAGAAAACAGATGTTTTGTTTTCTGCAAGCCTGAGCGCCGGCGATCCCAGCTTATCCACTAAAGTTATCCCGCTTAAAATAAGCTGATCTGCTTTTGGAATAAGCTCCTCATATGCCTGATACAGATAATCGCGATATGTAGGCTCTTTTCTTACTATATCTATAACTCCCGGAGCTGAAGATAATTCTTCTCTTAAATAATGAGGTTCGATCATAACCGATCGTTTGTTCTTAGTGTTTTTTTCACAAAACTTTATAAACGCGCTCTGGCTTCTCCTGCCGCCTGGTATTATCTCTGCATCTGAAGGCAAATTCTCCGCTCTGTTGTGAAAAGCATTTATCGCAGCCAGTCCCAAAGCCGACTCATGATAATTCCAAGACTTGATTCCTGCTGCTATTTCTGCAGCGCTCATGCCCGCCTCCGGCTTAACATCAAATTCAAAACGCCGAAACTTTTCTGAAACAGTCCATGCCAAACCTACGCAATCATCTTCCGTAATAACGGCAGTCCATTGAGGACCGACTACAAAATCTTTAATTTTAACGATGTCATCCACAGTAGAGATTAATCTATCATAAAGAGTCCACATTATTAATGCCTCCGTATTTTACCTATTATTTATGCACGTTTTATTTTAACAAATACTCCTTAAAAATGCAATAAATATTTCCAAAACCAATTTATATTTTAAATACGCTGCATTCATATGAAAACTCTCATAATCAAACACAGTCTTTCGCTTTTAATAACTCTAACCCGATGCAAAATCTCATATTCACAGATTATTTGTGCAATATCCTGAAACCACTAATATTCAGCTTTTCCGCAGGATAGTTATAAATTCAGCAGAATATTTTAATGTAATAACATTAAAAACTTAATTTCATTTTCTATCATACACATTATTTTTCATAATTTATCAATATAATGTATTATTCCTCAGTTTATTAATTTTTATTTAAGATTTTCAATATATATGATTTTACTAATATATATAATAAACAATAAATGCGGAAGAACAGGCTTCCGTTCCTCCGCACTGCAGTTATAGTCTGCATACCCGAAAATCGTTAAAAAGAAAGCGAGGGAAAATGCGGTACGGCAAAATCGCTATCATCCACCTTACTACGCTCCTGCGCAAAGCTTTTAATCCGTACTGCTGCACTGACACATCTTGTACGTTTATTTCTTTACATTATAAAAACACAATTTATAATATTCTTCTACTGTGTTTTAACAAAATGGGCGCAGAAGACGCAGTCGAGTTCATTGCCCGTAAAGGATTACAACGCAGTGCACACCGCAATTTACCCTCCGAACTTTACCGATTTTGGGGCGCTAAACTATATTAATTTTAAAACTTTTCCGGACATATATCCTCAAAAATGCTCAGCAGATCCTGCTTAATCTCATAAGATCTTAAAAAATAATGATCCTTGCTCGTGAGATCTTTTTTCTCCAACTTTATCAGCTCGTGATATTTTCCTTTCATACTATCCACATAATCTCTGAATATATCTATAATCCCGCTGCCGCCTGAGCCGTTTTCCTTACCGAGCACAGGCACATGATTAATTACTCCCATATCGTAAAGCTCCTTGGCAAACAGAAAGTAATCGAGCGAATCCGGCTGCATATTATCAAAATCGTATTTTTCACGCAGAGAATCCTTCTGCGTTCCCGTAAGAGAACCTTCAATAATAGAACCTTCCGAAGGAGAGCTCGGTTCATGCATAAAATAATTTACTAATTCATCTATCGCTTTCAGCCTTTCCGGATCTATTACTTCCCCATTATACTCCGGAACCACTACGCTATCATCAGTATATTCTACATGATCAATATCTATAGGCAGACCCATTTCATCTACTTCTTGAACTTCTATTTTATTTTTACTTTCTGTTTTAGCCGATTCTAAAAGTTCGGCAAAACTGCCTGCGCCTTTTGGCGCGCTGCCTGCCTTCTCCCTGCTTCCTATATAACTGTAACTGTTTTCGCCTGAAATCCTCATATTTTCTCCTTTCCGTGATTCAAGCAATAACTTATGATACAGCCCGGTCTATCTGTCATTCAAGACCGGAGGTTCTCTTAAAAAGTCCGAACCATCGCTGTATTTATTTAAGAAGCCATGCCCGCAAAAGCAGGTATGGCTTTTAAACATAGATTATTTTTTAATATCAGAAAATATCATTGATGATTTTTATTTCCTATCCGCTCCGCAAAATCTGAATCTCTTACGCATACATACGCCATAAGCTGCAGAATAAATATTGTAATAAATATAAATACAACCATTTGTTCTGAGTAAAAAGGTTTAAAAGCTCCTTGCCAGCCGTACCCGAAATCATTAGTAGGATTCATCGAATTTAATAAAAGTGTAAAACACATAGAAGTCATTAATGTAAATATGCTACCTATCAGAAATATCTTCTTTCTCCT
>JAAVYD010000174.1 GCA_022790955.1 Bacillota bacterium | reverse complement strand
TGGCAATATACAGACACAATCAAACCACGGAGGTAAACAAAATGAACGCGAAACTTGCTAAAATGGTCGAGGACATGAAGAAACAAACCATCGGCGTGGAAATCGAAATGGCGGGGATCACCCGGCAGAATGCCGCTAAGGCGGTAGCAAAATATTTCGGCACCGAGCGCACTGTTCGGCACGATTGCGGCAGTTACGATTCCTGGAGCTGCCAAGACCGGCAGGGCCGGGTGTGGAAAATCACACGGGACTCCAGCATCCGTGTCGCCCATGATTCCGAGAAGACCGAGCTGGGCACCCCGATCCTCACCTATGATGATCTGGAAGACTTGCAGGAAATCGCCCGCCAGCTTCGCCACGCTGGGGCGGTCAGCAACCCGGCCCACGGATGCGGAGTGCATATCCACATCGGGGCTAACGGCCACACCCCGCTTCCCTGCGGAACCTGGCGAACCTGATGGCCAGCCACGAGGGCCTGTTGGCCAGCGCCCTGAATCTTGACCAGGGCCGAATGGAGGACTACTGCAGAACCGTTGACCCCCGCTTCCTGGAGCGGCTCAACCGGGAAAGGCCCAGCACGATGGCGGCCCTGTCCACTATCTTTATCTTCTTCCACTCGCAAAGAGTTCTCAATATTTTCCCTACCTCTGCCCTCTTCTCCTTATAGAACACCTTCCTTCTGTACTTTGGTGCAAATACTATGTGGTATTTGCAATTCCACTTTGTATGTGCTAAACTTTTATTGACATCCATCTGTATGTCCTCCTTTTCCTGGTGCTGAAGATGGCAGGGCAGAAAGGATGAAAGCTTACTCAAAAGAACACAATCCGGCAAACAAAAACCTGCAAAGAAAAATCAATAGTCAATCTTATCAGGATGCAAAAAATTTTGTGGTAAAAAAAGAGAATAGCAAAGCAGACCAGCCGAAAAAGCTGGTCTGAAAGAAATTAAGAAAACTCAAGCGGCGTAAACTTCCTTCACCCGAGCGTAGTAGATGCGCAGGAATTTATTAAGAGCGGCAATCTTCGCGACCTTTTTGGGTTTGCCCTCCGTCTCTTTCTTGAGCATATATAGGTATACAGCGGCGTCTTCCGTGGGCTTGACGGTTTTAAGGCACTTCATGATCTCATACCCGGTTTTTCGGAGGAGCGAAGATCCTCGCTTGGAAATATTGCGCTGAGAGCCAACGAAGGATCCAGATTGGAAAGGCGGGGAATCGATCCCGGCGAAAGCGACTAAGGCACTGCTGCTGTGGAAACGGCGCACATCACCAATCTCTGCGATAAGCCTGACAGCCAGGATGTCGCCAACACCGTTCATAGAGCGGACAACATCATATTCCGGCAGGGAGGTTGCAATTTCCCGCATTTGTGTTAGAATAGTCTCTAAAGTCCTGTTGATTTCTTTCAGGACTCTAACTGCCTCCAGCGTCAGCATTTTGGTGGATGGGGCTCTGGAAGACAGAGTAGGGATACTGTCATGAGCCAAGCTGTAGATTGCTCTCGCCTTGGTCTCGCTTTGATGGTATCCTTTCTTTTTGGCCCATGAACAATAGCTGCGGATGAATTGGGCCTCACTTTTCTTTTTGATATTGTCAAAATGCCAGTATTCCTCCACAAAATCCGCGAGCTTATCTTTAGTCGGGACATCTGAGCGGGCACTCTTCCCTGGGTCCAACCTGCTTAACCGAATGTTTACAATAAGGGATGGCGGACTGTTTTTGTTTCGGAGGCTGCGCTCCAGTAAAGCCCCTCGTCCCGCCAATTACTCCCCTATTGTAATTAAATAAGCGCAAATGTCCAAC
>JAAVYD010000173.1 GCA_022790955.1 Bacillota bacterium | reverse complement strand
GGAAGTATATGAAAAAATTTCTTTTAGGGCTGCTGGGCACAGCCTGG
Source organism: Bacillota bacterium (assembly GCA_022790955.1). Classification (GTDB taxonomy): domain Bacteria; phylum Bacillota; class Clostridia; order Peptostreptococcales; family Anaerovoracaceae; genus JAAVYD01. The sequence goes on along the minus strand of JAAVYD010000173.1, from coordinate 1,124 downwards.
GCCTTGCTGCACATGGCTTTGTGCTTTACCCTTGCCTGGGGATTTATGGAGTACCTGCGGCACAGGGAGGGGGATTCGCAATGAAAAAGGTGCTTATCGGCGGCTTTTTATCCCTCATCGGCTCCCTCTGGTGCCTGGCGGGCTTCTTTGCCGCCGCGGCCAATGTGCAAAACGTCACCGAATGGTCAACCCCGCCGGGCCGCTTCGGCACTTCCATGCTGGAGTGCCATATGGTGTGGCCTGTGGTTCTGGGCGGTCTGCTGCTCCTGCTGGGGCTTGCCATCATGGGCATAGAGTATTTCCGGAAGGAAAAATAAAAAAGGCGGGTTGCCCCGCCCCTTTGCTCACTTCTGCTCCAGGCCCTTCAGATATGCAAACATCATTTTTTCCAGCTCATCGACAGTATATGTCTTTTCCGGATCCTGTTTGAGGATTTCCAGCAGGTCGAGTACAGTGGCCTTTTGGTACATAATGAGTTCTCTTTCTATAGGCATACAAGGGCCTCCTTTTCTCTTAGTTTATCTTTATTTTACTTTGTATTATGTTTTCTGTCAATCCAATAATCTTTATAGAAAGGCTGATTACACATGCAGTGGACAGGATTAAACGAATTGCGGGAAAAATATCTCGCCTTCTTCCAGTCAAAGGATCATTTGCGCCTTCCCAGCTTCTCGCTGATCCCCCAGGGGGACAACAGCCTCCTGCTCATCGGCGCGGGCATGGCGCCCATGAAGAAGTATTTCACCGGGGAGGCAGAGCCGCCCCGCCGCCGGGTCACCACCTGCCAGAAGTGCATCCGCACCCCGGACATCGACAGCGTGGGCATCACAGACCGCCATGGCACCTTCTTCGAGATGCTGGGCAACTTCTCCTTTGGCGACTATTTCAAGCGGGAAGCCATCTCCTGGGCCTGGGAGTTCTTCACCCGGGTGCTGGAGATGCCGGAGGAAAAGCTGTACGTCACCGTCTTTGAAACCGACAATGAGGCCTGGGACATCTGGACAAAGGAAATCGGCGTGCCGGAAAGCCACATGAAGCGCATGGGCAAAGAGGACAATTTCTGGGAGCATGGCTCCGGCCCCTGCGGCCCCTGCTCGGAAATTTATTTCGACCGTGGGGAAGAG
>JAAVYD010000040.1 GCA_022790955.1 Bacillota bacterium | reverse complement strand
TTAATTTATAATAGTATGATTATCTAATGAGTCATTTTGCAATTTTACTATAAATCATTTTTATTGTTTATCAATATATTGCGTTATTCATAACATGAAATACTATTTATTGATTATAATACTGCTAAAACAAGCCAATTTAATGACACAACGGGTAAGATTAATATCTGTGGTTTTGCGGCGGAAATAATTATGAACCGGTTTGCATGTTAAGAGAAAATTTATATTAAACCCGGTATGTTAAATATAGTATTTATTCTATCAAGTTATAAAATACAAAATGGTATATTTAGTAAAAATATAGATATTATCCAATTTATGTAATATATTAGCAGGCATAAAGCTGCAAGCAGATTTAAATTTTTGCAGTTTTCTGTTTTAACAGCGCGTAAATACGCAATAAATAATTGACGGAAACGGTACAGATGGTATAATTGAAGTGTTAAAAAATGTGTAAATTTTATTTTGTGCAAAATAATTAAACGGATATCGGCGGATGATGTTTTCAGGATGGCGAAAGCTGCATACTGATTTTAAATCAACGTGCGCGGAACCAAACGTCAGGAATCATCAGCCGTTTCCGGGAGATTAAAAAACAGAGAGGTTATTTATGAAGACAAAGAAAATTTTAAGTTTAATTCTTGTTCTGATATTAGCGATGACTGTTTTCGCAGGCTGCGGATCAGACGATAAAACGCCTTCTTCGGCGGCAGGTTCCGACAGTAAGGTAAAAGAGTATGTACCTGATGATAATTCCGTGCTTAAAACCAAGGTTTTAAGAGTAGGAATGGAATGCGGATACGCTCCGTACAACTGGGCTCAGAACGATGATTCAAACGGAGCTGTTCCTATTAAGGGCACTTCGGATTATGCTTACGGCTACGATGTTATGATGGCAAAGAAACTTGCGGAAGCGCTGGATTATACCGTTGAAATTCACAAAATAGACTGGGATTCTCTGCCTGTAGCAGTTCAGTCCGGCAAAATAGACTGCGTAATAGCGGGTCAGTCTATTACAAGCGAACGTCTGCAGTCGGTAGATTTTACTACTCCATATTATTATGCTTCCGTGGTAGGTCTTACTAAGAAAGATTCTAAATATGCCAACGTAACTAAGATATCCGAACTCGAAGGCGTTAAATGCACATCTCAGATTAATACGATCTGGTACAAGGTTTTAGACCAGATTCCAAAGGTAAATAAACTTCCGGCGCAGGAAACGGTTCCAAACATGCTGGTAGCGCTCAATGCAGGCAGCGTAGATTTCGTATGTACGGACATGCCTACCGCAATGGCTGCATGCGTAGCTTATCCTGATTTCAAACTCATCGACTTTGAAGGCGAAGACAGCGAGCCGTTCAAGGTATCAGATGAGGATGTAAATATCGGTATTTCCGTTGCAAAGGGCAATACGGAATTAGTAGACAAGCTCAATGGAGTTCTCGCTACTATGAACGAAACTGATTTTGAGAATATGATGAAAGAAGCAATCAGCGTTCAGCCTTTATCCGACGTTACAGGAGAGTAATAAACAAGTATAATATCGGGCGGCATGAGGTTTGATATTTTTATAAATTGATCGGCTATGCGGCCTGAAAAGGATATATGCATTTTAATGAAGGCAGTAGTTTCAGGATTACTGCCTTTTATTGGTGTGTTATTTTGTAAATATATTATTTACATGCCGGCGAATGTCGGTTACAGGCGATTGCAGCAGAAAGGAGCAAGGTAGTATGCCGGATTCATTTTTCGGCAGAGTGTTTTTTCTTTTGCAGAATTACTGGGAATCATACCTGCGCGGTGCGGGAAATACTCTGCTTATAGCAATAGTAGCCACGTTTATAGGCGTTATTATTGGTCTTATCGTGGGTATTATAATGACGATCCCAAAGGAATTAAACGAAAATCCTATAAAGACAGGATTTTTATGGATCGTTAAGAAAATTTTATTTTGTTATATAGAACTGTTCAGAGGTACGCCGATGATGGTTCAGGCAATGGTTATTTATTACGGACTAATACAATATTTTAATATTACGATGTCGATGCTCGGTGCAGGATTCTTTGTAGTTTCCATCAATACAGGCGCTTATATGGCGGAAACCGTAAGAGGAGGGATCCTTTCAATAGACAAGGGACAGACGGAAGGCGCCAAGTCCATAGGCATGAGCCATTTTCAGACCATGCTGTATGTTATCATGCCTCAGGCGCTGAGAAATATTATGCCGCAGATAGGTAATAATCTTATTATAAATATTAAAGATACGTCGGTTTTAAGCGTAATATCGGTTACAGAACTGTTCTTTGCCACAAAGACAGTAATGGGAGTTTACTATACTGCTTTTGAGGCTTATTTTATAGCGTGCATTATATATCTGTTTATGACGGTAACGTGCGCAAGGATTCTTCGTCGTCTTGAAAAGAGAATGGAGGGTTCAGACAGTTACGACCTGGCGACAAAGGATACTCTGGCGCATACAAGCGGCATGACAGGATACATAGAAAAGGAGGATAAATAATATGTCAGATACAGAACAGATCCTCCGAGTGGTAAATCTCGAAAAAAGTTTTGGAAAACATAAAGTTCTTCAGGACATAAATTTAGATATAAATAAAGGCGACGTTACGTGCGTTATAGGGACTTCCGGTTCGGGAAAATCAACGCTGCTGCGCTGTATAAACGTACTTGAGATAGCTACGGCAGGAAATATTTATTTTCACGATAAGGATATTCTGGACAGGTCTAATAAGATAACGGATTACCGCGCTAAAGTCGGCATGGTTTTCCAGCATTTTAATCTGTTTAATAATATGACTGTAATGGAAAACTGTACGATAGGCGTAAGAAAAGTGCTTAAAAAGGATGGCGATTATGCGCAGCAGGTTGCCGAACAGTTTTTGGATAAAGTAGGTATGCTGCCTTATATCAACGCTAAACCGGCTCAGCTTTCGGGCGGTCAGAAGCAGCGCGTAGCAATAGCGAGGGCGCTCGCCATGGAACCGGAGGTTCTGCTGTTCGACGAACCTACGTCGGCGCTCGACCCGGAAATGGTAGGAGAGGTTCTTGACGTAATGAGAAAGCTCGCTCAGGAGGGTCTTACTATGATAATAGTGACTCACGAAATGGCTTTCGCGAGAGATGTGGCTACAAAGGTAGCGTTTATGGATAAAGGCGTGATAGCTGAGTTCGATACTCCGGAGGTTATATTTAATAATCCGTCGAATACGAGAACTAAGGAATTTTTATCCAGATTTATGAACAGGTAAAGCAGCCGCGTTGTTGTCTTTTATATTAATAAAAATATATTTTCAAGTATTAAACAAAAGCAACAGATCAGAAATAATATTTTGGTCTGTTGTTTTTTTTGTGTCCGGCGAATATACGTTCTGACGGGTAAAGTTATTCGATTTATCAGATTCAGGTAACCAATCGTTCCTCGTCAGGTTTACAATCTGTTTTTATCTCCCCATTCGCACATCCCGTCTAAAATAGGAATCAGGGATTTTCCGCGCTCTGTCAGGCTGTATTCTACTTTCGGAGGGATTTGGGGATATTCCTTTCTGTTTATCAGTTTGTCCGCTTCAAGCTCCTTTAAGGTGGCGCTTAGGGTTTTATACGATATGCTGCCGATATATTTTTTCATTTCGTTAAAGCGTACAACGCCGAATTCCATAAGGGTATACAATATAGTCATTTTGTATTTTCCGTTGATAAGCGACAGCGTGTAGCTGAAGCCTGTAGTTTCAAGACATTCGCCTGCAATACAGCGTTCATCCATATTTACACTCTCCTTTTAGTAAGTATATAGCTTTATAGTAAGTATTGCACTTATATGTTAGTACTTGATTTTATTACTATTCTTGTTATTATTGTAATATCAAATCTAAGGAAAGTCAATCTTACAGAAAATGAGAATTTATACTATGAGAGCAAAAAGGAGTATGATATGAGCAAAAAGATAATTATACTTAACGGAAGTCCGAGGAAAAACGGAAATACGTCGGCGCTTACTGCGGAATTTGTCAGGGGAGCTGAGGAATCCGGAAACAGCGTAACGGAGTTTTTTCTTGACGGTATGAATATAAACGGCTGTAAAGGCTGTTTCGGAGGAGGCAAAAATTCTGATAGTCCATGCGTTCAGAAAGACGACATGGAGAAGATATATCCGGTGTATAAAGAAGCCGATGTGGTTGTTCTTGCATCTCCACTTTATTACTGGACTATCAGCGGTCAGCTTAAAACTGCGTTTGACAGACTGTTTGCAGTTGCCGAGTGCGATCCCTATTATAAGAATCCTCAAAAAGACAGCGTGTTTATTATGGCTGCCGAAGGCTATGGATTTGAGGAAAGCGAATATTGGTACGACAGATTAGAACAACATCTCGGCTGGAAAAGTCTTGGAAAGGTGTTGTGCGGCGGCGTAATGGAAACGGGCGATATAGATGGCAAACCTGAGCTGAATAAAGCGTATGAGCTTGGAAAGTCGATATAAGCTCTGAAAAAATCTGATAATATAGATTTCTTTAATTGTTTTAACTATTCAGGAAGTAAGATGCAGAGTATCATAATATATTTATTGAGGAAAAGAATTTTGTATTATGGATAAGATAAATTTGGTTAAGGCTTCGGAACTGACCTCGCCTAATCCTGTAACGCTGGTCTGTACCGAAAAACCTGACGGCTCCGCAAACCTTGCGACCGTTTCGTGGTGGACTTATCTTTCGTTTAATCCGGATATGGTCGCATATGCGATGGCTAAAACTTAGTACATCGGTGAAATGGTAAGGAAAAATAAAAAAGTTATAATCACTGTTCCCGGAGCTGAGATTGCAGAAGCGGTAATAGGATGCGGCAGCACCACAGGACGCGATACGGATAAAACCGCTAAATTCGGTATCGAGCTTACGGAGGTTTACGGAAGCAATATAAAGATTTCTGTTCATAGCCGCACAGTGATTGTATGCAGTCTGAAAGAGTATCATGAGGTCGGAGATCATTATCTGTATATCTGCGATGTAGAGCAGGTTTACGGAAATAAAGATGAAGAAGCTCTGTTTGCATGGGACGGATATTCTGAGATTCGTCCGGCAAAATAAAGAGGAAGAAATCTTTAGAAAGACGATAAAAATATAGCAAAATCGGTCGTATATTAATGATAAGCATATACAACCGAATATGCTTTTGCAAAAAGATTATAAAGCTATGCATGAAAAGGAGCTTTCATGCATAGCTTTTTCTGTATAAATATAACGCTGATCTGCAGAGGAGCTGTACTTGATAAATACTCAGATTAATATTGCATGTGTCAGATCAGATATATAGCCATATTAATAAGACCGAGTACAAGACCTATAAGCGCTCCCAGGTTTACGATAGCTGTAAGTTCGGTTTTCATTGTAGCCATGACGAGTTCTTCGAGCTGGCTGTTAGTCATGTTTTCTATTGTTTTTTCTGCTATTTCGCCGGCGTTAATAATATTAATAAAGGTATCTGCCTTTTCCTGAACCAGCCTGACGTAAACGCCTGACACAGCTCCGGTTATATCATAGCCTGTGCTTTCTATACCGCTTATGATCCTTTCTGCGGGCATGGAAAGCAGATTTTCTGTTTCAGTAATGACTATTTGACGTATAATATGTTCGCCGTTTTGTTCAATGTAAGCGTCCACAGACTGCGTTACGGCTCCGCCGACCATATTTATCATAGAATCGCCCATCATTTTTCCTAAGAAAGAATCTCCAAGGGCTTCTTCCATTTTAGAGGTAATGGTTTTTGATATCAGCAGACCGAGATCAGCATTTTTTAATTTAACATAAGCCTTTTCTATTATAAATTCTTGAATATTTTTTATTACGGCGTTAAATTCGCTTTCGTTCAGATCACCTGAAGCGAGCAATTTTACAGTTTTACTGCTGTCGTTTTTTAAATGATTAATGGTATCGTCTGTGATGTTTTTTACCATGCCGACGGCTTCTTCGGCGAGCAGACGTTCTTTTAGGGTTTCTTCTGTTAAAAGCTGAGTATTTACTACGTTTCCTATGGCGCGTGCAAGGCGGCTTTTCCCTTTGGGAATCACGCCTGGAGTAAAAGGCACGTGGAATCTGCCTATGTATTTTGCTTCGCTGGGGCGAAATAGCATTTTTACTGCGAGCCAGTTGGTGCAATAGCCTATAATAGCGCCTATAATCGGCGCTGCAAGTATTTTCCAAATCATTTTAAGACTCCTGTATTTATTGTGTTAATATTTTTCTGTTTGTGTTACAATATAAAAATAACTGTCAGCCGTATATGCTGTTCGCTATACGCAGTCTGCGAAATTTGGCTGCGCAGGGCTGATATTGACGTTAATGTGCAGCTTGTCTTTAAAAATACTAATGATATATTATATCAATAATAACCCGTAATAGGTGTTTTTAATCAATATATTTTAACATTTACAGGAGGAATTTGAAATGAATTTTACACCGGATCCTGTGGCTTTTACAGTCTTCGGTCTGGAAATAAGATGGTATGCCGTTTTAATTTGCATCGGTATTATACTTGCAGTGATTATTGCAGGAGTTAGAGCGCCTTCCCGCGGAATCAGCAAAGACGATCTTTTGGATATGGTTCTGGTATCTGTGCCTGTCGGTATAATAGGCGCGCGGGCATGGTATGTTGTGTTTAATCTGGAAAATTACCATAGCTTTTTCCAGATCATTAATATAAGAAACGGCGGGCTTGCTATACACGGCGGACTGATATTTGGATTTGCGGCAGCGCTGCTGATGTGCAGAAAGAAAAAATTGAACGCGTTTAATGTATTGGATACGGCGGTTCCATGTATAGCTTTGGCTCAGGCGATAGGCAGATGGGGAAATTTCTGCAACGGCGAGGCGTACGGATCGCCTACCGACCTGCCGTGGGCTATCACAATAGACGGCGTGGCGGTGCACCCTACATTTTTATACGAATCGCTGTGGTGTTTATTTTTATTTATATTTTTATCTGTCAAGGATAAGTATAAATTGTTTAACGGTCAAACTTTTTGCCTCTACGGTATATTATATTCTGCGGAGCGTTTTTTTGTGGAACAGCTCAGGACGGACAGCCTGTTAGCGGGACCTCAAGATCTTGTTATCGCTTTAAAAGCTGCAGGTTATAATCCGAATCTTGTCGAGGGCGTATTACATGCGGGCGATTTTCTTATCATGCCGTTTAAAACGGCTCAGTTTATAAGTTTAATGTCTATTGCAGTTCTTGGAATTTTATACATAGTCCTCAAGCGAAAAAAGACAGGAACGGCGAAAAAACGCTGATTGGAGGCGTTAATATTTACATAGAAGCGGCGTATAAGACAGGAAAGAGTAATATTAATATAATAAATTTCAGCATTTTGTAAATTTTACCGCTGAAACTGAGAAGGAACTGCCGCTGTTCGGCAGGGATATTCTGCGGAGCAGTTTTCAGAATATATTACAGCAATTAATTCAGAAAGGAAAGAAATAATCATGAAATTAGGCATAGTAGGATTGCCGAATGTGGGCAAGAGTACACTTTTTAACGCTATAACCAAGGCGGGCGCGGAGGCTGCCAATTATCCCTTTTGCACGATAGAACCCAACGTTGGCGTGGTTACGGTACCGGATGAACGTCTGAAGGTGCTTACGGAACTTTATAATGCGAAGAAAACTATTTATACGACGATAGAATTTTATGATATAGCAGGACTTGTTAAAGGCGCTTCAAAGGGCGAGGGGCTCGGCAATAAATTTTTAGGTCATATAAGAGAGGTTGCTGCGATCGTTCACGTGGTAAGGTGTTTTGAAGATACTAATGTGGTACACGTGGATGGTAAGATAGACCCGTTGTCCGATATAGACACTATTAATACGGAACTTATCCTGGCAGATATGGATATGATAGAGAAAGCGATACAGAGAACGACTAAAAATTTAAAAGGCGATAAAAGCCTTCAGAAGCAGCTGGACATATTAAACCAAATAAGCGTTACTCTTGCAGAGGGCAAATCGGCTCGTACTCTTAATTTTAATGATGACGACGACATTTTCGTTAAAAGCCTGAATCTGCTTTCGTACAAGCCTATAATCTATGTTGCAAACGTTTCTGAAGATGAAGCTGCGAGCGAGGGTAACGAGTATGTCGATGCCGTAAGGAAATTCGCGGAAACAGAAGGATCAGAGGTAATTATGGTCTGCGCGCGTCTTGAAGCGGAGATTGCAGAACTTGAAGACGATGAAAAGTCAGCGTTTTTGGAGGAGCTTGGCATAGCTGAATCCGGTCTTGATAAGTTGGTAAAGGCGTCCTATTCTCTGCTTAATCTGATTTCGTATCTTACGGCAGGAGAGCCGGAGGTAAGAGCGTGGACAATAACCCGCGGAACAAAAGCGCCGCAGGCGGCAGGAAAGATTCACACGGATTTTGAACGTGGTTTTATAAGAGCGGAAACAATAACATACGAACAGTTAACCGAGTGCGGAGGAAACCTGGGAACAGCGAGAGAGCGCGGACTTCTCAGGTCGGAAGGCAAGGATTATGTGGTGCAGGATGGCGATGTAATACATTTCCTGTTTAATGTATAGAAAATAAAAGATCCCTTGGTAACCGGAAAACCTTTCTGGTTTATGCTATACGCATAAACTGGAGATGTTCGAAGATTGGTTGCTGAGGGGTCGTCATATTTAAATCTTGACTGCGGCAGAATTAGTTTATAGTTCGTCTTTTTTCTTGCTTCGGCTAATTGTTTGCTTTCTTTTCCAGAAAAATGTTCAATGGTTACTTTAATAATGGCAGCCGATTTACTGTATATATCAGTGGTTTTTTGTTTTGCTTCGGCAGCTTCGTTTGGTGAAAATTTAGCGTAGAGAGCATCAAAGGAGTACGGAAATTTTTTTAATCTTCTACGATTTCAGCTTTACCAAATATTATTACGCTATCATTTATATAGCGGTTTATTAAATATAAAATATCTTTTGCATTTATGATATTTTCATAGAATTTTTTAAATTTCTCTAAAAAATTCTTGGTAACATATAAACATTTATTACACTTTATGTAAGTGCATTTTGCTTTAAGATCTTTTATAAGCGCGTCGGTTTTCTTTGCGGTTCTTACATTAATATCAGCGGGGATTTCCAGCTTTACAGATATATAAATTATGACTTTTTAAGATCGCTGTATATGCGTATAAAATATTAGGAGGCAAAGGAGGCGTTGAGTTAGGTTCCTATGATGAGCTATCAGAGATAGATCCGGCAGTTTTCTCTCAAAATATTATTGAAGTCATAATATTAATAAAACAGCGTCTTAAAACATTAAAATCGGATACTTTCAAAATTTTCGTTTAAAGCAAAAATATGCTTGCATATATGGATATTCTGCTGTATACTAATTAAGTAACAAATTTGAATATATGTCCCGTTGGTCAAGTGGTCAAGACTCCACCCTCTCACGGTGGCAACGGGGGTTCGACTCCCCCACGGGATACCAGTTTTATTAAATCAATTTTAAATAACGTCTATCGTCTTTATGTCTTGAAGTACAAGGCTTTCAGCATTATTTAAAAAAAGATTTAACCAGTAAAAAATATAAATTTATTTATTAGATGCGCAATTAAGTGTGATATTGATGTGGTAATTATGTGACGCTTACATGCGCGTCTATTTGTATTTTTGTTTTCTCAAAAGTTTCTTCTGTCATATGAGTATAAATCTTAGAAGTCAAATTAATACTCGAATGCCCCATTAAATCTTTAGCGACATTAATAGGAACTCCGGCATCCTGTAAATCAGTGCAGTATGTGTGCCTGAGGCAGTACGGTACCAAATCGTTTTTTACTTCTATATATTTACCCAATTCTTTTTTGAAACTGCGCCACATTCTCTGTCTGTGCTCCCGCTTTGCAGGGGCTATACCGGTAGCTGACGGGCAGAGATACTCGTTATCTGAAAGCTGCGGCAGTACATTTATCAGCGCATTGGGAATCGGAACATATCTGTCTGCATACTTTGTTTTCGTTCCTCTGATATGAAGTATATGCCCTGTAATATCATGCCCCTGCACTGCCGATGTTTCACTTGGTCTTAATCCGCAGTACAGCATCAAAAGCATGTATAAGCCAAATTGGTGATATGAGTCGACTTTTAAAATATATTTCCGTTCCTCTGGTGTGATACAGCGATGAGTACCGTTTTCTCCTTTAGGAATAACACATCTTTTCATGGGATTTTTGTCGATATGTTCATTTAATATCGCCGTTTCAAAAGCCTGGTTCAAATCATCATATATTTGTCGTATATAATCGCCGCTGTACCCTTGCAATGTATTCATAAGCATTTGGCAATCCAGATTTCTTATATCTGAAAGAAACATACTTCCAAAAGCAGGTTTTATAAATCTTTTGTAACGAATAAGATAGTTTGCTAAATTAGCATAAATGTATCGTATGAAATCGTAATCATTATTTTTTCGGTTCCTCGTATCCCATAGCTCTTTCGTTATCATTAATATTTGCAGTAGTTGGGTCAACTATGATGCCAAGAACAGCGGATATATTAATGATAAGAGTGGGCGTTTCACTAATGCTGTCCTCGGAAACAGGAGTCGTTATTCCTAATATTGAAAGTATCTGATACATTATTAAAAATATCACCCATATCAATGCAGAAAAAGTCGCTTTATTTTTAAATCTCAGCTTTCAATTAATACACATACAAAATCCCCCTTAAAGTAATTCTACTAACCTTGTCCACGACTTACTTCCGAATATACCGTCGCTTATTAAACTATTTGCAGTCTGAAATTTTTTTATTGCGTTGACTTCGGCAGGAGTACATACGCCTGTAACAGTGCTTAGAAACCCTGATTTCTTTAATTTTCTCATTAAAACAGTTACGTGACTGTCTGAATTTATATGTTTAACAGCAGTTGTTATTTGAAAATAAGTTGTCAGCAAATATTATCTATTATAAAATTCAGGTTTTATACTGCTTGTTTTTAACAAGTGGTTTTTTATTGACTTGCTTTAATCAAAATGATAATATAGTGATATCAAAATAATATCAACATAAATACTAAAGTTGAAATTGCAAATATATTTTGCAATTATTAATCTCAGGGGGAGGGCAAGTTATGAATAACAACATTTTAGAGATCAGAGATTACTCCAAGATTTATTCAGGAGGTAAAAAGGCTGTGGATGGCATAAGTCTTACTGTTAAAGAGGGAGAAATTCACGCTTTTATCGGGCATAACGGAGCTGGAAAGACTACGACGATCAGGTCGGTGGTAGGCGTTATGGATTTTGAAGAAGGGGAGATTTTAGTTGATGGGCATTCTGTGAAGAAAGAACCTGTGGTATGCAAATCGCTTACCGCTTATATTCCGGATAATCCAGATTTATATGATTATATAACAGGAATACAATATCTGAATTATATGTGCGATATGTTTTCTGTTTCGCGGAAAAATAGAACGGAAAGGATACAGAAATATACTGAACTTTTTAAGTTAAGCAGCAGTCTGGGAGATCTCATAAGTTCATATTCCCATGGAATGAAGCAGAAACTGGCGATTATAGGGGCTTTAGTACATGATCCCAGGTTGTTGGTACTGGATGAACCTTTTGTGGGTCTTGATCCGGAAGCGTCGTATCATCTGAAAAATATCATGAAAGAGCTGTGTGAAAAAGGGAGCGCGATATTTTTTTCTACTCATGTTTTAGAGGTGGCGGAAAAATTATGCGATACGGTTTCTATAATTAAAGAAGGAAAAATGATTGCAAGCGGAACTATGGAAGAAGTGCGCGGAGATCACAGCCTTGAAGATATATTTATGGAGGTTTTTGAAAATGATGGAAAAATATAAGATTTTGCTGAGGATGCAGATGTACGGTTTGTTTGGTATCAATCGTCTGCTTCATTCTAATGATAAGAAAGAGAAAAGACGTTTTGCGCTTATAGCTATTACGACTTTTATTATTGCGGGTGTTCTTGTTTATTTCAGCGTCAATCTGAGCAGTACTCTTGCAGAAGCAGGGCTTGCTGAGGTTTTGCCCGCTTTTATGACGGTTATATATTCGTTTATAGTATTAACATTAACATTTTTAAAAAGTACAGGCACGCTGATAGGATCGAAGGATTATGATATAGTAATATCGCTGCCGGTAAAAAGCAGCGATGTAGTTTTAAGCAGGCTTACGATGCTGTATTTTATGAATTTAATAATAGGGATAATAATTTTACTTCCTATGATTATCGTTTATGGAATTTATGAAGGTATGTCTGCGGCAAGCTGTACGGTGCTGATAGGCTCATTTTTGATGACGCCGATTCTGCCAATGTCTGCGGCTCTTATTGTGAATATTTTTATAGTTTCGATAACTTCAAGAGTTAAACACAGCAATATGGCGGCGCTGATATTAAGTTTTGCCGGAGTTTTGGCGTTTGTATTTGCTTCTACTCGTATTGATGCGGTAGATAAGGCTCAGATCGTTGATATAGGTCGATCTGTAGTTGATTTTTTAGGTCAGTTTTATCCTCCTGCTGCCTGGGTATCTCTAACGCTAATGGATTCAGAATGGTTAAATTTCTTATATTTTGCAATGTTGAATCTGGGTGTTGGATCAGCGTTTGCGGTAATAATTTCTTATTTTTATAAGCGACTTAACACCAGAGCTCTTTCACATCATGCAGATAAAGATTTCCAGTTTGGCAAATTAAAAAGCTCGTCGCCGTTTGCAGCGCTTTATAAAAAAGAAATACGCAGGCTGTTCACCTGTACCGTGTATGCGCTTAATTCATTAATATCAATAGTATTAATGATTTTATTATCTTTTGCGGCGGCATTTTTTACACCGGAACTGCTTTTTGAAACGATGGAAAGCATGGGCGTATCAGAAGCACTGGAAAAGGCGCTGCCTCTGGCTGTGTCGGTATTGGCGGTTCTCTGCTGCACTACGTCGGCATCTTTATCATTGGAAGGAAAAAACAGATGGATAATGTGTGCTGCTCCGGTAAAGCCGATTACTGTGCTGAATTCTAAAATAGCGGTCAATATGACTGTGACGCTGCCCGCAATTCTTATAAGCGTCATATTTTTGAAAATAGCTTTTTCATTGACACTTGCAAAAACGGCTTTATTGTTTGCGGTACCCGCTGCTTATGCAGTTTTTATATCGGTAGCCGGTATGTTTTTAAACGTTAAATTTCCTAAGTATGATTGGAAAAGCGAGTATTATGCGGTTAAGGGCGGTTCTGTTTCTGTCGTTGCAGCAGTAGGAACAGGACTTGCAGCGAGTATAACGCCTATGTATTTGTGTATTTATTTTTCAGAATATGCGGAAATTATTATGACTGCATCTTTAGTTTTAATTTTGGTAGTTTCTGCAGCTATTTATCGTATATTGATGAATACAAAACTTTATATGTAATAATTTAAGAAAATTTTATTTGCTGAAAACAGTGTTATATTTTTGGCATTATGTTATTATAAAATAACGATATTTATTTGGTCTTTGGATATAAAAATTAAACGGTTTTATTTTAGATTGTGAGATCTGCGAATATATAAATTTTGTAAATTGTTTTAGTACAAATTTTGTGCAGATACGTAAAATAAAAATATTGCTTCAGTATAAATATAATGAAAATATTAATAAGTTAGCCGGTATGCTTCCTGATATTTACTTAGAATATTTAATCATCATTTTCAAAGAAAATAACGGTATTGTTATTGTCCGAAATTTTGCATAAGGCATTAATAAAGATAGAATACTAAGAAAATAAAATGCGGTATTTTTATATCGTAAAGGCAGACCGGAATGCAACTTTCGGTCTGTTTTTTTGTAATTTTCGGGGGAATTTTGTCGAATTGAATATATACAAAATATATGGCATATATATAGGCATATAACAAAATCAACCACAATATATTGTGTACGATAAAAAGTACATTTAGACTTTTTGCCAATTGATGGCAAAAAAATTGTATTTTATAACATATTTTTAAAAGGGTTAATTGAAAAGGGGTGCAAAGTGGAGTATAGTGGTGACATAAGTCGTAGAAGTGGAGAAAAGGTATGTTCAGTGGCACGTATCATCACAATATTGATTCAAAGGGGAGAATCATAATTCCTGCACGGTTTCGCGAGGAACTCGGCAGCAATTTTGTGCTGACAAAGGGTCTTGATAACTGCCTTTTCGTTTTTCCTGAAAAAGAATGGTTTAATTTCCGCGACAAACTGAAAGCCGTGCCGGTGAGCAGCAAAGAAGGACGTGCGTTTACACGTTATTTCTTTTCCAGCGCGGTAGAATGCGATATAGATAAACAGGGGAGGCTTAATATCCCTTCGGTACTGAGAGATCACGCTAAAATAGACAGAGAAGTAGTTACGATAGGCGTAGATAACCGTATAGAAATCTGGAGCGGCGCCGAGTGGGAAAGCTACAATATGAGTCCGGAATTAGACAGTGAACTGATCGCAGAAAAAATGGAAAGTTTGGGTATTTAATATGGAATTTTTACATGTACCAGTTCTGTATAATGAAGTGATCGAGAATCTGAACATACGTCCGGATGGAATTTATGTGGACGGAACTCTCGGAGGAGGGGGTCATTCGAGAGGAATCTGCGAACGTCTGGGAAAAGGCGGCACGCTTATAGGAATAGACAGAGATAAAGACGCTCTTGCTGCAGCGCAGAAAAATCTGTCTGAATTTTCTTGTAAAAAAATATTCGTTCACGATAATTATTCCAACATTAAAGGGGTACTTCAGGGGTATCAAATAAAAAAAATAGACGGGGCGGTGTTAGATCTGGGAGTATCATCGTTCCAGTTAGATGCAGAAGAAAGAGGTTTTTCTTACATGAAATCCGCGCCTCTTGATATGCGCATGAACGCCGAAGATTCGTTTTCAGCTTACGATGTGGTAAATACATACGGTAAGAACGATTTGCGCGATATCATAAAAAAGTATGGCGAGGAAAAATGGGCATCACGCATAAGTGAGTTTATAGTAAACGTAAGAAAAAATAAGCCGATAGAAACGACGGGAGAATTGGTGGATATAATAAAATCAGCGATTCCAGCGGCTGCAAGGCGCGAAGGTCCGCATCCTGCGAAAAGAACTTTTCAGGCTATAAGAATAGAAGTCAATAACGAACTCGGAGAGGTTGAAAAGGCTGCGCAGGATTTTATGGATGTTCTTGCAGAAGGCGGCAGATTCTGTATTATCACGTTTCATTCATTAGAGGACAGGATTGTAAAGGAAAAGTTTGCTGCAAGGCTTAATCCCTGCGCCTGTCCTAAAAATCTGCCGTGTGTCTGCGGAAAAAAAACAGATGTGATCAGAATTACGAAAAAACCTGTCGTTCCTTCGGAGACAGAACTCGAAAATAATCCAAGAGCGCGCAGCGCAAAATTACGTGTGATAGAAAAAAAGTATGTTCAGCAGGTATGAATTTGATATAATATATCATTCTATTGTTTAAAGTTATATTCAGATCCGGTTTATATAATGAGTTGTTAGGAGGTCGATGATATGGCTGCAGCCGACGAATGGCAAAAATATCAGGAAAACTATACAAATCAGGAAGTAGATCCGGTTCCTGAAATATATAAAAACTCAAAATCAAAATCGGTAAAGGCTACGCCTAAGGAAAAAGTTACAATTCTAATGTTTATTATTGTTGTAGGGATATGCTGCATAGTAACTATATTTTTTCAGGCTTGCGCGTCTAAAATAAATTATACCGTTTATACTCTTAATCAAGAAATAAATAGTCTTTCGGGCGATATAGATAATCTGACGGCTGAAATTAATGGATATAATAAGTTAGAAGACTTGGAATATCGAGCTATAAACGATCTGTTTATGGTCTATCCCGATAATGAACAATATGTGTATGTAGAGGATCTTACCGGCAGCAGAGAGGTAGAAAACTATATCGCTGTTTTATCTGAATCGCAGAAAGGTATTACAATAAAGAAAAATGCTACGGTTGCTGAAGCGGCGAAACGTCTGCTTAAAGTTCAGGCTTAAAAACGATCCTGCCCGTATAAAACAGATATAAGCGGCATAGAGTACATATAGCAATGTATTTAAGGCGTCTTTCGGAAGTGATAGAAGGCGTCTTATAGTCACCGCACTTGAGAATCGTTAAAAAGGAAGCAAGGAAAATGCGGTGTGGCAAGGCGGAGGACGCAGGCGGGCTGCTTGCCCGTCAAGGACTACAACGCATTCCACCACATTTTAACCGCCGGGCTTTATCGATTTTTGAGTGCGGTGACTGTATATTTAAAGGAGCCGATAATATGTCTAAACGAAAAAATGTCAGTTCAATGACAAGCAGAAAAAGGCTGGTTGTTTTCTTTTCACTGGTATTAGCAATGTTTATACTTATAGTAATCCGAATAGGCTGGATACAGATAGTCAAAGCTGATGAGTATTCGAATATGGCGCTGGAGCAGCAGACTAAGGACGTTCCGATTACTGCTAAGAGAGGCAATATTTATGACACCAACATGAAAGCGCTCGCAATCAACCAATCTATGTATACAATATGGATAAGACCAAGCGAAGTATCAGGTGTTGAGAAGGAGCACAAAGGTTTTACGGAACAGATGGCGGCGTTTTTAACGACTGTTTTTCCTGATAAAACCCAGGAAGAAATCTATGAAACAATAACTAAGAAAACCTCTCTTGTAAAACTGGAAAAATATGCTACCGAAGAACAGACAAACATGATACGTCAGGAGTTGTCGAATAAAAACAGCAAGCTGGCGGGAGTACAAATAGCAGAAGCGGTTAAGCGTTATTATCCTATGGGAGCTTTCGCGGCGCATGTTATAGGAAGTACGAACGACGATAATAATGGATTGTCCGGAATAGAGCTTTATTACGACCAGTATCTTAACGGCACGGAAGGACGCTGGATCAGGAGTACGGACGCTTCTAACAGAAATCTTTCAAACGGTATAGAAAAATATTATCCCGCCGAGGATGGCATGGGAATAGTACTGACCATAGATGAGGTTATACAGCATTATACAGAAAAAGCTGTGGAGCAGGTTTATGCAGACACCGCATCGGACAGAGTAATGGCGATTACTATGGATCCGAAAACAGGTTATATATTATCTATGGCGGTATATCCCGATTTCGATCTGAATGATCCGAGAACTCCGTTGTTTGAAGCGGAGCAGGAAAAGGTTGCGGGCATGTCCGACAGCGAAAAAGTAGAATACTGGAACGATATGTGGAGAAATCCTCTCGTAAACGACGTATACGAACCGGGATCGCCTTTTAAGCTGCTCACTACTGCGATGGCGCTTGAGGAAGGCGTTACTAGTGTTGACGACACTTTTGTTTGCAGAGGTGTTCTGAATGTAGCGGGACAGCCGCTTAAATGTTGGAGATACTACAATCCTCATGGCACAGAAACGCTGGCAAAGGGTGTCGCTAATTCCTGCAATCCGGTATTCGTAACTCTTTCCCAGAGGCTGGGTATAAATAAATTTTATGAATATTTAGATTCTTACGGCTTTATGGGAACCAGCGAAATAGATTATCCGGGGGAGGCAAAGTCTATACTTCAGCCGAAAAATTCGGCAGGTCCGGTAGGTCTTGCTACCATGTCTTACGGTCAGGGTATAGCCTGCACGCCTATCCAGATGATAACCGCGCTTTCTACCGCAGGAAGCGGAGGAAAGCTCATGCAGCCTAAGCTCGTAAAAGCGTTTGTTGATTCAAACGGAAACACGGTGGAAGAATTTGAACCGACTGTAAAAAGACAGGTTGTTTCAGAACAGACGGCGAAAGAAATATGCCAGATGATGGAAGGAGTAGTAACCGACGGCTCGGGATCGGCGGCATATCTGCCGGGATACCGCGTAGGAGGCAAAACGGGAACTGCAGATAAGGTAGAGAACGGAAAATATGCAGGCTTTACATATTCATCGTTCTTTGCAATGGCTCCTATGGATGATCCGCAGATTGCGGTTATAGTTATAGCCGATTCTCCTAAAGGCGTTCACTTCGGAAGTCAGACGGCAGGTCCGGGCGTTCGTTCAATCCTTTACGATACCCTCAGATATATGAAGGTAGAACCGGTGTATACAGATAAAGAACAGATTCAGGTTAAGAAGGATATGGCTACTGTGCCGGATCTTGTAGGAAAAACCTTCGCGCAAGCCCAGGCTCAGCTGTCAGAAGCAGGTTTGCTTGCTATCGCATGTCCGGCGGGAGAAACGGAATTTGAAGTAATAGATCAGTATCCTAAGTCGGGAGAAAAAATCTCCAAGGGCAACGCGGTTTGTTTGTATAAAGAATAAGAGAGGAAAGCAGTATGAAATTAGCGGATTTACTTAAAAATACAGGGATCGAATGTACCGAACGGGAAAAAGATACGGAGATAACGGGAGTGAGCTACGACTCCCGCAGCACAAAGCCGGGCGATCTTTTTGTGTGCATAAAAGGATTTGAAACGGATGGTCATAAATACGTTTCAAGCGCCATAAAAGCCGGTGCGGCGGCGTTTATAGCTCAAGATGAGCTTAATAATATAGATGCCCCTGTTATTTATACGAGTGACTGCAGAAAGGCTCTTTCCGCGGTATCCGCTAATTTTTACGGAAATCCAACAAAAGATATAAATATATACGGAGTGACTGGGACAAATGGAAAGACCACGATAACTTATCTTATCAGATCAGTATTAGAAGCCTCTGGAAAGGAATGCGGCGTTCTCGGAACGATCGCGTATTCATATGGAGGAAAGACTTTTGAATCCGTAAATACTACTCCGGAATCCCTGGAACTTCAGAGAATGTTCAGCGAAATGAAGCGGGAATATTCGGTAGATGTGTGTGCTATGGAGGTTTCTTCTCATTCGCTTGCTCTTTCAAGAACAGACAATATAGATTTTGATTACAGCGTGTTTACAAATCTCACGCCGGATCATATGGATTTTCATGTGGATTTTGAAGATTACTTCACCGCAAAGAAAAAGCTGTTTTATCAAACGGGAAAAAGCAGCGTTATAAATACTGACGATGAATACGGAAAAAGATTGTACGGCGAGCTTAAAGAATGCGGAAAAAATGTAAAATCCTGCAGTATAAAAGAAAATGCGGATTACAGAGCCGTGATTTTGGAATCTTCTGCAAAGGGTACGGATGCAGAAATTTATGCAGATGGTAAAAAAATAGGAAATATAAAAATAAATACGCCGGGGAGATTTTCCGTGGCGAATGCGTTATGCGCTGCTGCGGTCACGCTGGAATCAGGCGTTTCCTGGGAAGCGGTAAAGGCAGGAATAGAACAAATAAAGGGAGTAGCGGGCAGGTTTGAAACGGTAGAAAACAGCAAAGGAATCCCAGTTATAGTAGATTACGCTCATACGCCGGATGCTCTTGAAAAAGTAATAAAAACCGCGCGTGAGTTTACTAAAGGCAGAATAATTACTGTGTTCGGATGCGGGGGTGACCGCGACAGCACAAAGCGTCCGCTTATGGGAGAAACGGCGGGTTTATATTCGGATTACTGTGTTGTTACGAGCGATAATCCGAGAACGGAAGATCCGGAAAAAATCATAAATGATATAATTCCGGGAATAGAAAAGACGAATGTGTCTTATGATGTAATAGAGGACAGACGCAGGGCGATAAAAAAGGCGATAAAGGAATACCGCGCTGAAGATACTGTGATCATTGCCGGCAAAGGGCATGAAACGTATCAGATTGTCGGTACTGTGAAGCAGCATTTTGACGATCGTGAAACGGCGATGCAGATAATCGAACAGGAGATTTAGGATGAAAAAACTGACGGCTTTACAGATATCTGAATATTCGGGAGGCAGGCTGTTTTGCGGACCTGAGGACAATACCGCGGCACATGTTGAAAGGGATTCAAGGGAGGCGTCTGCAGGAAGTCTTTTTATAGGACTTATCGGCGAGAAAAACGACGGCAATGATTTTGCAGAGGCGGCATATAAAAACGGCTGCCGTACGTTTATGCTGTCTTCAAAGAAAGCGGCTGAGTTTATGGCTGACAATTATAAAGACTCTGCTGTTATTTTTGTAGACGATACGCTGAAAGGTATGCAGAATCTTGCGAAAAATTATTTAAAGGACTGCAATATAAAAAAAATAGCGGTAACGGGCAGTACAGGAAAGACTTCCACAAAGGATATGCTTGCGTGCATATTCTCAACGAAATATAAAACCGTAAAAACACCTGAAAATTTTAATAATCATATAGGACTGCCGCTGACGGTATTTCTGACAAATGAAGAAACACAAGTCGGGATTTTTGAAATGGGAATGAGCGAGCTTGGTGAAATAAAGCTGCTTGCAGATATAATTCGTCCGGAAACGGCTGTTATAACAAATATTGGAATATCGCATCTCGAAACGCTGAAAAGCAGGGAAAATATATTAAAGGCTAAATTAGAGGTCGCGACTTTTATGGATGAAAGTTCATATCTGATATATAATTGCGATAACGATAAATTATCTGAGATAGATTCAGCAAAAACAGTATATAATAAGATTAGGGCGGGCGAAAGAGCAGACTCTGAAGGTGTAGTTATATCAGATCTTAAAGATTACGGCGAAAAGGGTATAGAGTTTAAGTTATCAGCAGGAGGCGAGAGCGCGGAGTTCTTCATTCCGCTGCTCGGTCGTCATAACGCGTGGAATGCTTCTCTTGCAGCAGGATGCGCGTTAAAGTATGGAATAAGTCTTAAAGAAAGCGCGGAGGCTCTTAAAGAACTTTCTATCACGGGAAAGCGGCAGAGCGTTCGCACAGGAAACAACATTAAAATAATAGACGATACGTATAATGCAAGTCCGGATTCGGTAAAGTCGGCTATAGATTCTCTTGCGGCTCTTGAATGCGGGCGTAGAGTAGCTATACTGGCGGATATGCTGGATCTCGGAGAAAATTCCGGTGAGTTTCACAGAGAAGTCGGTAAATACGCTGCAGAAAAGGGTATAGATTTAATATTAACAGTAGGTCCTAACGCCCGGTATATAGCCGAGGGCGCCGCAGGGCGCGGGGAAGTCCGCAGCTACGCTGCCCAGGAAGAATTTTTAGCTGCTGCAGATAAAATTATTAAAAGAAACGACGGCATCCTTATAAAGGGTTCTCACGGAATGCATATGGATAAGGCAGTAGAATATTTGTTGAAATCAGGAGCTTCGTATGAGTGATCATTTTCAGATTATAGTAACATTATTTGTATCTTTCGTTATAACAGCCATATTGGGTCCAATCATTATACCTCTGCTGAGAAAGATAAAAGCAGGGCAGAGCATCCGCGAGGATGGACCGGAGGCTCATAAGGTAAAATCGGGCACGCCTACCATGGGCGGTATAATGATAATAATCGCCGTTGTGATAACCTGCATTTCCGTAGGTCGCGGCATAAATATAGATATGGCTATTCTTCTTATTTCTTTTATACTGTGCGGTCTTATCGGTTTTTGTGATGATTTCGTAAAAGTCGTAAAAAAGAGGAATCTGGGTCTTACGGCTCTTCAGAAATTGATATTTCAGATAGTAATCGCTGTGGGCATAGCTATTTATCAGGCTAAGGTTTCAGTTTACGGAACGAGTATTTATATACCCGTATGGAAAGATTATGTGGATTTGGGCTGGTTCTACATACCGTTTATAGCGTTTGTGCTGGTGGCGATGGTGAACGCTGTAAATCTCACAGACGGCTTAGACGGTCTTGCCGGAGGCTGCACTGCGATAGTGGCTCTTTTCCTTGCCCTTGTGGGAAACGCCGTGGGTTATACCAGCAGCACGGTGTTCAGCGCGGCTCTTTCGGGCGCGTGTCTGGGATTTTTGCTGTTTAATCATTATCCGGCTAAAGTGTTTATGGGCGATACAGGTTCTCTTGCTCTTGGAGGTGGGCTTGCAGTGGCGTCCATAATGATGAATATAGAGCTTATACTTCCGATAGCCGGAGGTATTTTCGTAATAGAAGTATTATCTGTGATTATTCAGGTAGTCAGTTTTAAATCAAGAGGAAAACGCGTGTTCAGAATGGCTCCTCTGCATCATCATTTTGAATTGGGCGGATGGAAGGAAACAAAAGTAGTAATCGTTTTCTGGGTTGTAACGCTTGCTTTATGTGTGATTTCCATGCTTATATTATAACGGCGGAGCGGGATCGCAGGAGCGGTTCCGCGGCAAATTCAGGATAAACTTCGGATTAAAAATCAGAAAAATTCGGTATAAATGGTTATGTTAATATAATAATGAACATGTAGAAGGAATTGAATATGAATAAAAATTTGGAAAGCCGCAGAGCGCTTGTGATAGGTCTTGGCAAGTCCGGCAGAGCGGGAGCGCAGGCTCTTAAAAAACTGGGCGCGGCGGTAGACGTATACGACGGCAAAGAAGACAGCGAAAAGCGCGTATGGGCGCAGGAGCTTGGCGTAGGAGTCAGTTTCGGAGAAAGTCCGGCGCAGATAAAGGGATACGATTTAGTGGTAATGAGTCCGGGAATTTCTGCAGATAAAGATTTTATCAGAGAAGCTGAGGCAGATGGCGCCGAGGTGATTGGAGAACTGGAACTGGCGTACAGATACGGTAAAGGAAATTACATTGCGATAACGGGAACAAACGGCAAGACGACGACCACCGCTCTTACCGGCGAGATATTTAAGGCTGCAGGAAGGCGTACGGAAGTAGTCGGCAATATAGGCGTTGCCGTCGTTTCAAAAGCTGTTGATGCAGACGACGGCACATGGTTCATAACAGAGTGCAGCAGCTTTCAGCTTGAAACGGCAAAGGCTTTCAGACCTGTCGTGTCCGCAATTTTAAATATAACGCCGGATCATCTCGACAGGCATAAGACGATGGAAAATTATTCGCTGGCAAAGGCGAGGATATTTGCTAATCAGTTGACTGATGAATATTTTATATATAATGAGGATGACGAACTTACAAAAAAAATGTCGCAGCTTTGCAAGGCTGTATTAGTGCCGTTCAGCAGAAAAAAGGAATTGGAATTTGGAGCTTTCGTAAAAGAAGGCGAAATAATAATAAGAGATAAAAATAAAGAACATATAATATGTAAAGTGTCGGAACTTAAAATGCCGGGAATTCACAATCTTGAAAATGCGCTGGCAGCAGCAGCAATCTCACATTTTGCAGGAATTGGAAGCGAGTATATAAGAGATACTCTGCGCACCTTTGCAGGAGTTGCTCACCGTTTGGAAGATTGCGGAAAAAAGAACGGCGTAAGATATATAAACGATTCTAAGGGAACGAATCCCGATGCATCTGTAAAAGCCGTACAGTCTTTTGAAAATATAATACTGATAGCCGGAGGTTATGATAAAGGCGCTTCATATGATGAATTTGTAAACGCGTTTGCCGGGCATGTTAAAACTCTCGTGCTTATGGGAGCTACCGCTGAAAAAATTCGCGAAGCGGCGGAAAGATCTGGCTTTTCGGATATTCATATGGCGAATAATATGAAAGAAGCTGTGACAACTGCGGCAGGACTTGCGAAATCAGGAGATACCGTTTTGCTGTCGCCTGCCTGTGCGAGCTGGGATATGTACGCCAAATTCGAGGACAGAGGCGATGATTTTAAAAAGTGTGTAAATGAACTTGATTAAACAGGAGGTTTGACTGGATGGCGCCTGAAAGAAAAGTTATAAATATAAGTTCGAGGCAGGCTAAAAAGGTCAGGAAACTTAAATCAGGTGACTTTTGGCTCACTACTCTTGTGCTGGGGCTCGTTATATTCGGAGTTATAATGATATTCAGCGCAAGTTACTACTATGCAATAAACAGATACGATACACCATACTATTATCTTACCAGAAGTATATTGTGGGCGGTGATAGGAACCGTAGCCATGATGTTCATGGCTATGTTCGATTATCATAAACTTGAAAAGTACGCATGGCCGATACTGATAGCAGATATTATCATGCTCTGTCTGCTTTTTACTCCTATGGGTATGACTATCAACGAAGCCACCAGGTGGCTTAATTTTAAAATATTTACAATAATGCCCGGAGAGCTTGCAAAGCCGGCGTGCATTATATTCGTGGCGGCGTTTTTCAGTAAAACGCCCGGAAAGGTCAGGAGCTTTTCCCGCGGAATCCTGCCGATGATAGTATTGATGGGAATTATATGCGGACTTATATTAGTCCAGCCTAATACAAGTACATCTATGACTGTCGCCATAATAATAATGGGCATGATGTTTGTGGCAGGTATGAATCTCGGCTACTTTGCGGCATTGGGAGTGCTTGGAATAGCAGGATTGGCTGCTCTTATAGTTACAGATAAAGACGGATACCGTATGCGGCGTATAATGAGTTTTTTAGATCCGTTTGCAGATCCTCAGGGATCAGGATATCAGGTGATTCAAGGACTGCTCGCCATGGGCTCAGGAGGGCTGTTTGGCGTGGGTCTGGGAAAGAGCATGCAGAAAACGCTGTATCTTCCGGAACCGCAGAATGATTTTATTCTCGCTATAATCGGAGAAGAACTGGGCTATGTAGGGCTGGTTTTTCTTTTAATAGCTTATCTGCTTCTAATATGGAGATGCGTACATATATCGCTGAACGCTCCGGATACCTTTGGAGTATTGTTAGCATCAGGCGTAACCATAATGCTTGCCGTTCAGGTTATATTAAATATAATGGTAGTTACCTCTATGATGCCGCCGACGGGAATCATACTTCCTTTCGTGAGCTGGGGAGGAAACGCGTTAGTGATATTTATGGCGTGTATGGGTATTCTCCTGAATATTTCGCGTCATTCAGCAAAATAAAAAATCCGGCGTATCTGAAAATTGTTTTATTTCAGATGCGCCTTATCGGACATAGTTTAATGGCTGTTATGCCGAAGGCGTCAGCGGCAGAATGGAGAATTTTATGAAAGTGATTATGACAGGAGGCGGAACGGGAGGACATATATATCCTGCCATTGCCATTGCTGATGAGATCAAAAGACGTGATAAATCTGCGGATATCCTTTTTGTAGGAACTGAAAGAGGAATGGAAAAAGACATAGTTCCCAAGAGCGGTTATCCTATAAGTTTTATTACGGTAAGCGGTCTGCACAGAAAACAGATATGGAAAAATATAAAGACTATACGAGATTTAAATAAAGGACTCCACGAGGCCAGAAAAATTATAGAAGAATTTAAACCCGATATCGTAATAGGCACGGGAGGCTACGTCTGCGAGCCGGTCATGAGGACGGCGGCTAAAATGGGCATAAGCACGTATATCCACGAGCAGAACGCCTTTCCGGGTCTTACCAATAAACTGCTGAGCCGCCATGCGGATCAGGTTTTTGTGGCTTTCGAGGAAGCCAAGAAATATTTTAAAGTAAAAAAAGAACCGATAACCACGGGAAATCCCGTAAGGAGAGCTTTCAGGGAAGCAGACAGGCAGGAAGCGAGAGAAGCGCTCGGCATAGGCAGCGATGATTTTGTGATACTGAGTTTCGGAGGAAGCCTGGGAGCTCAGAGGATAAATGACGAAATGAAGATAGCCGTAAAACGGCTTGCGGACAGGGCCGGCTGCAAAATATTTTTTGTAACGGGCAGGCGATATTATAAAGCTTTTACTGAAAATGCGGACAAAAACGATGCGAGAGTAACGTATCTCGAATATATAGACGATATGCCCAAGTATCTCGGAGCGTGCAACGTGGCGATAACCCGTTCCGGAGCGCTCACCGTGTCCGAGATAACAGCGTGCGGACGAGCTTCCATTATGATACCGTCGCCGTACGTTACGAATAATCATCAGTATTTTAATGCTAAGGTGGTCGCGGACAAAGGCGGTTCCATATTAATAGAAGAAAAGGATCTAAAAGAAGGTGATGTTGCTGATGCAATAGAAAAGATCATATCCGACAGATCCGCGCTTGAAAAAATGGAAAAAGCCGCGGGCGCTATCGGGCGTACGGACGCGGCTGAGGTGATCTGCGATATAATAGGCATACATGTATAGTCACCGCACTCAAAAATCGTAAAGTTCAGCGGCTAAAATGTGATGAGCCAAGTGGTGACTATAATAACAGATTCACAAATATCTGCTTTGCTGCATATATTAATGGCAGAGGAGGTGTTTGTTTGGACACTTATCATATATCGGGCGGAAACAGGCTTGAGGGAAGCTGCCGGGTAAACGGAGCTAAAAATGCGGTTCTGCCCATTCTGGCGGCGTCGCTGATGGGAAAAGGCGGCAGCAGGATTAAAAATTGTCCGGGGCTGTCCGATGTGTACGCTATGATCAGTATTTTAGAATCGACAGGCTGTGCGATCGATTTTAAAAGCGGAATTATCGATATTTCTCCGAAAAATATACAAAATGCCGAAATATCAGAAGAACTCATGAGCAGTTTAAGGTCGTCTATATTTTTGATGGGACCTATGCTCGCGGTATGCGGAGAGTTTACCGCAGGTTATCCCGGAGGCTGCGCCATAGGCAGCCGGCCGATAGATATGCATATATACGCTCTCAGGATACTCGGAGCCGAAATCGAAGAAACCGACGGAAAGATCCGCTGCAGGTCGGGAAGGCTTACCGGAGGCGAGATAAAGTTTCCGGCTGTAAGCGTGGGGGCTACGGAAAACGCCATGATGGCGGCCGCCCTTGCGCAGGGAACTACGGTTATAAAAAACGCGGCGCGGGAGCCGGAAATAGCTGAACTGGAAAGATTTCTGAATTGTATGGGCGCGAGCGTAAAAGGCGCGGGCACGGGTACTATTACAATAGAAGGAAGAAAAGATCTTCAGGGCTGCGAATTTTCCGTGATGCCGGACCGCATAGAGGCGGGAACCATTCTCGCCGCTGTCGCGGCTACCGGAGGCGAAGTGCTTCTTACAGAGGCTCCCGTAAGGGAAATGAAAAATATAACAAAAGTTTTAAGAAAATCGGGTTGTCATGTTCACGGCGAAGGCAGTTTTATATATATGAAAGCGCCGAAAAGATTAAGGTCTGCGGGATATATAGAAACAAACCCGTATCCGGGATTTCCTACGGATATGCAGTCCCAGATCATGACTCTTATGTGCGTATCGGAAGGATCCGGCGTAATATGCGAAAATATTTTTGAACAGCGTTTTCAGACGGCGCCCTATCTTAAAAAAATGGGCGCGGATATAAGGATCGACGGAAAGTACGCTTTTATTAAAGGAAAGGAAAAACTTTTCGGAGCCCGTCTGCGGGCGGAAGATTTAAGGGGCGGAGCGGCTCTCGTTATAGCGGCCCTCTGCGCGCAGGGCGAAAGCTATATAGAAAATGTTTGTTTAATAGACCGGGGTTATGATAAATTAGATATGATGCTGAAAAATTTGGGAGCTAATATACAAAGGATCAAAGAGGAATAAAATGAATGACAACAGGGACAATTACAGCTTCCGGACCACGATGGATGATATCTACGGGGATCTGGACACTGATTATCGGGGAGATACGAGCGATAATGTCTCAGGTTCGTTTGGCGATACTTCGGAGAGTATCAATGTAAAAAAAAGGCGGAAAAGAAAGAAAAAAAGAAGAAAAAAGCATTATCTTCTGAGAATAATTTTATTTATTCTATTAATAGCAGGTCTTTATACATTTCTTACGTCATCTATATTTGCGATAGATGAAATAAGAATAGAGGATAACACGCTTATTTCAGATGAAGAAATAATAAATCTTTCAGGTGTAAATATCGGCGATAATATGTTTAAAAAGACTCGCGGCAAAGCGATGGACGGTCTGCGGGAAAATCCATATATCGCCGATGTAAAGATAAAAAGAAAGCTGCCGAACATATATATAATGTCGATCGAGGAAAGACGTCCTGTGATCGCCATGGAATATGAAGGCAAATTTATTATTTTAGATGAGCAGGGGTACGCGGTAGACAGCAACGACAGCAATATGTCGGCAACGATAGTTACAGGCATCGCCGTAGAATCCTGCGAGATCGGCGAAGTTCCGGTTTCGGAAGATCCGGGCAGGCTGAACGAAATCAGGAAGTTTATAATCAATATAAACGAAACGGGTCTGTATTTTAAAAAAGTCGAGATCGCATCGGCATTTTCTGTTAAATGCTATGTCACCGATACGCTTATGTGTTCGGGCGCATCTAAAGATATTCTGCAGAATGCGGAAGCAATAAAAGTCGTGTTATACGACCTGGATCAGAAAGGCGTGAAAAGGGGCGTTATACAGGTAGGAGAGGATGGTTACGCATCTTTCAGTCCTATAACTGAGTAAACGGGTATTAATGAAGATTAATTTTAACTGTAATTATGTTGCGGTCGGTACGGTGTTGTGATAGAATAAAAATCATCCAGGTAACAGGAGGTTACTAAGTTATGTTGCAATTTGAAGTAAATGTTGAAGATAATGCTCAGATCAAGGTCATAGGCGTTGGCGGCGGAGGCGGAAATGCCGTCAATAGAATGATAGAGGCCGGTCTGAAGGGCGTTTCTTATATAGTAGTAAATACGGACAAGCAGGCGTTAAACATGTCCATTGCGGATACGAGAGTACAGATAGGCGAAAAGCTTACAAGAGGACTCGGAGCTGGAGCTAATCCGGAAACCGGAATGAAAGCTGCAGAAGAAAATCTGGAGGAGATAACAAAGCATTTCGACGGCGTCGATATGATTTTTATTACTGCAGGTATGGGCGGCGGTACGGGCACGGGCGCGGCTCCCGTTATTGCCAAGGCCGCGAAGGAAATGGGCATTCTTACCGTAGGCGTCGTTACAAAGCCGTTTACATTTGAAGGTAAAAAAAGGCGTGATCATGCAGAACTCGGCATCGAGTATTTAAAGAGATACGTAGATTCTCTGGTTGTGGTTCCGAACGATAAACTTCTCCAGATCGCAGAGAAAAATACCACTATGAAGGAAGCCTTCAGTCTTGCGGACGATGTTTTAAGGCAGGGCGTCCAGGGGATTACAGATCTCATAGCAGAATCAGGCGTTATTAATCTGGATTTTGCAGACGTAAAGACGGTTATGAGCGACAGAGGAATCGCGCATATGGGAGTCGGCGTCGGAGAGGGCGACAACAGAGTTATCGATGCTGTACAGGAAGCTATCGGAAGTCCTCTGCTTGAAACTTCTATCGACGGTGCAAAAGCTATCCTGCTTAATATTGTCGGAGGTTACGATCTCGGTATGCTGGAAGCTAACGAAGCGGCGGATCTCATAGAAAAAGCGGCGTCAAGGGATGCAAATATTATCTTTGGAGCTTCAATTAAGGAAGATCTTAAAGATCAGATTATAATTACTGTTATTGCTACCGGCTTTGAAGAGGACGAGCCGGAGCAGAATACGGCTGTTAATCAGGCTTCAGCAGTTTCGCATCCTCAGCCTGTGGTTCAGGAAAAGCCGGCGGTTCATGAGCAGCAGGCTGTGGTAAAAGAACAACCGCCAGTCCAGGCGCCAAAGGAAGAACCGAAGGTCGAGCGGGATGACGGAGAAATGGTCGTTCCGGATTTTTTAAAAAAAGCGGCCAGCGCGCTTAAGTAAGACACCAACTGACGCAATACAAAGAGATAGATAAAAAGCCGGTGCAGAACCGGCTTTTTGTGGGTTTTCAATATGATGAAGCAAATCAAATCGTCTGCTAATGATAATTTTAAGTTTTTTGAAAGGCTTTATAAAAGAAAATACAGAGAACGAGAGGGCTGTTACGTAATAGAAGGTTTTAATCTTATAGAAGAAGCCGTAAAAAACGGAGCTGTTTTAAGAAAGATATTTGTAAGAGAAGATTTTATTCATGATAATAAAATTATAATGCTGAAAAATGAAGGACGTGAAATTTATTCCGTTCCTAAAGAACTTTTCGATAGAACAGCAGATACTGAAACGCCCCAGGGAATAGCTGCGATATGCGAAAAACCTAAACTCAGTATTCCGGAGTTTTTTTCAGATGCAGAAAATATTGTTGTTTTAGATAGATTGCAGGATCCGGGAAACATCGGCACTATAATCCGAACGGCGGACGCGGCAGGTTTCGGCGGAGCGGTCGTAATGAAAGGAACTGCTGATCTGTTTTCGCCGAAAACGGTACGGGCGGCGGCGGGCTCCCTGTACAGAGTGAAATTGCTTTTTGCAGACGATCCTGGAGAGGTTATACGTCTGCTTGCAGAAAACGGTATAAAATCAATCTGCACATCTCCTCACGGAGGCGAGCTTTATTTTAACGCAGATTTGGCGAAGAACACAGCGTTAATAATAGGAAACGAAGCATCAGGAGCATGCGCGGAATTTTTAAACGGTTCTGATATTAAGATTACTCTGCCTATGGAGGGCACAATAGAATCCCTTAACGCAGCGGTTTCTGCGTCAATAGTAATGTATGAGTCGTTAAGGCAGAGATACGCTGAAAAACATCGTTGATTTAATATTTTAAGCAATATATTTTTGGTGAATTTAATTATAATGTCGATAAAAATTTATCATCCTGCATGTTCTTTTATTATATAAAGTATTGTTTACTATACATGCGAACTAAGAACAAAGTCAACTTCAGAAAAAGAATCGGTCAAGCCGATTTTGCTCTAAATTGCAAACATTAAAATACATATATTTTAAATCGGAGCAAAGAGTGATAAGCTTGCTTAATCACGCTGCGACGATTGCAACCGCCTGAGGGAGCTTTACTCCTCCGACTTTCAGTGGGAGATTATAACTCTCACTGAAAGTCGGATATGGAACCCGCCGCCTAAGAGGCGGGGGACATCTCAGGCAAGGTTATATTTTTACAGATAAGACGGAGGAAGAAAATGCAAAAGCAGCTTAGAAGTATCCTCGAGGAAGCAAGAAATCAGCTACAAAATGCGGATTCACTCGAAAATACAGAAGAAATAAGAGTGAAACTCCTGGGAAAAAAAGGACAGCTCACGGAGATACTCAGATCTATGGGAAGTCTTGGAGCAGAAGAAAGAAAAGAAATAGGAAAACTTGCGAACGAGGTAAGAGGTCAGGTTGAGTCTATGCTTGAAGAAAGAAAGGTTCAGCTTAAAGAAATTCTCAGAAACGCGAAGCTGAGAGCGGAGGTTATAGACGTAACGGAGCCGGGTAAGATTCCTGTCACTGGCGTAAAGCATCCTATCACAAAAACGATAGACGATATGACTAAGATTTTTATGAATATGGGATTTGAGCTTACAGAAGGTCCTGAAGTGGAAACCGTATTTATGAATTTCGACGCGCTGAACGCGGGACCTAATCACCCTTCAAGGGATATGACCGATACGTTTTATATAACGGAAAATACGCTGCTGAGAACTCAGACGTCGCCGGTTCAGGCGAGAACGCTGCTTACAAAGGAACCTCCGTTAAAAATAATATCGCCGGGCAGAGTGTTCAGAACGGATACTCCCGACGCTACTCACTCTCCGGTATTCCATCAGGTGGAAGGGCTTATAGTAGGCGAAGGCGTTACTATGGCGGATCTAAAGGGAACTCTTGCGGAATTTGCAAAGCAGATGTTCGGCGCGGATACTAAGACCAAGTTCAGACCTCATCATTTCCCGTTTACGGAGCCGAGCGCAGAGGTAGACGTTTCTTGCTTTAAGTGCGGCGGAAAGGGATGCCGCGTGTGCAAGGGAAGCGGCTGGATTGAGATTCTGGGCTGCGGTATGGTTCATCCGAATGTGCTGAAGGTAGGCGGAATAGATACGGAAAAATATACGGGCTTTGCTTTCGGCATAGGCGTAGAACGTATAGCGATGCTTAAATATGAAGTCGACGATATCAGATTGTTCTACGAAAACGACGAACGTTTCCTAAAGCAGTTCAGATAATAATACTATTTCTTGATAAAAAGCTTTTTATAGCGGCATACTATGCCGCCGCGCCTGCGGCGCGCTGGGAAAAGTATTGACAACATCCTTGGCGGCTTTGCCGCCGGGCTGGTATTTTGCAGCCCCATAAAACGATCAAATCGTTTTATGAAGGATTAGTATAAACACAGAGAGGTGTAATTGATGTTAGTTTCCACAAAATGGCTTAAAGATTATGTAGATATAGACGTACCTATTGAGGAATTCAGCGATAAAATGATTCTGTCCGGTTCAAATATAGAAACGGTTGAAGAAATGGGTACGGATTTTACGAAAATAATGGTCGGAAAGATCTTAAAGATAGAAAAGCATCCGGACGCGGATAAATTAGTCGTTTGTTCGCTTGATGTGGGCGAGGACGAGCCTGTGCAAATCGTTACAGGCGCGAAAAATGTGTTTGAAGGAGCTGTCGTTCCAGTTGTGCGCCATGGCGGCAGAATTGCCGACGGTACGGTTATAAAAAAAGGAAAGCTCAGAGGCGTTGCGTCTAACGGAATGTTATGTTCTGCAGCGGAGATGGGCTACGACGACAAGGTTATTAATACATTAATAAAAGATGGAATATGGATCTTAGAAGACGATCTTACGCCCGGCACGGATATTTCCGAAGCTCTGGAGCTTAACGATTATGTTATAGATTTTGAAATAACGCCTAACAGACCCGACTGTTTGTCCATGATAGGAATGGCGAGAGAAGCCGCCGCAGTATTCGGAAAGAAAATGAAGTATCCGGATACGAAGGCTCAGCACGAGGAAGGAAGCGTTGAGGATTATGTCAGCGTGGAAGTAAAAAGAACAGATCTGTGTCCAAGATATACGGCAAGAGCTATAAAGGACGTAAAAATCGGTCAGTCGCCATGGTGGCTGCAAAGATGTCTTATGCATGCGGGAATGCGTCCTATTAATAATATTGTAGATATCACCAATTTCGTAATGATGGAATACGGTCAGCCGCTGCATGCTTTCGATATAAGGGATATAGCCGGAAATAAGATCGTAGTGGATACGGCTAAAGAAGGCGATAAGTTTGTTACGCTGGATGGAGCAGAAAGAACGCTGAGCGACAGTATTCTTATGATAAAAGACGGAGAGAAGCCTATCGGTGTGGCGGGTATCATGGGAGGTCTTGATTCTGAGATTAAGGAAGATACGACCACGGTTATCCTTGAGGCGGCTAATTTTAACGGCGACAGTATCAGAGCTTCTTCGAGAAAATTAGCTTTAAGAACCGAGGCTTCCGGCAGATATGAAAAGGGCATAGACGCTAATCTGTGCGAGGAGGCTGCCGACAGAGTGTGCAGGCTCGTAGAGATGCTTGGCTGCGGTACTGTGGTAAAGGGCTCGATAGACGTATATCCTGAAGTTCAGACGGCGAAGCCTGTTAAGGTGAGAGCGTCCAGAGTAAATCACGTGTTGGGTTCGGACATTTCCGCTGAAGACATGGTGAAAATATTCGAGAGCCTTGAGATGAAAGTAGAAGCAGACGACGATGTTATGACGGTAACGCCGCCTACTGTAAGACAGGACCTTGAAATAGAAGAAGATTATATAGAAGAAGTCGCAAGGATGTACGGCTACGACAAGATGCCGGTTTCTTTGCCGAAAGGCGGTTTTGTAGCGAAACTCACAAAAGCTGAAGAGCTCAGATCAAAAACAAGAGAAATACTTACATCGTTCGGTCTTAATGAGATACTTACTTATTCTTTTGTAAGTCCTAAGAGCGTAGATAAAGTAAATATTTCTGAAAACGATCTTTCTAAGAGAAATTTCGTTAAGATCATAAATCCTCTCGGAGAGGAAAACAGCGTTATGCGTACCATGCTCACGCCAAATATGATGGAAGTGCTCGCTAAGAATTTTGCTAAGGGAAATAAAGCTGTAAGATTTTTCGAGATCGGAAGGATTTTTAACGATGTTAAGATCAACTGCGACGGTCAGCCGGCTGAGGCCGAAGGGCTGTGCATAGGATTATATGGAGATGGCGCCGATTTCTTTACATTAAAAGGCGTTATTGAAGGCGTATTAGAACAGCTCGGTATTAGAGATTCTGAATATGAATCGGAAACAGGTTTGAAAATGTATCACCCGGGAAGGTGCGCGAACATTATAAGCCGCGGCGAGCTTTTAGGTACGATGGGCGAGATGAATCCCGATGTGGCGGAACGCTACGGCATAAACGAAAGAGTTTACACCTGCGAGCTGCTGTTCTCAGCGATAATGGGACAGGCCCATATGGAAATTATTTATAAGCCGCTGCCTAAGTATCCGGCGGTAGTCAGAGATATTGCGCTCACGGTAAGCGAAGAAACTACTGTAGGTTCAATAAAAGAAATTATCGAGGATAACGGCGGAGATATACTCGAAAAGGCTGAATTATTCGACGTATACCGCGGGCAGCAGATAGAGTCTGGAAAAAAGAGTGTCGCGTTTTCAATTACTTATAGAAATTCGCAAAAAACCCTTACAGACGAAGAAGTTTCAGAAGTTCACAACACTATTGTTGAAAAATTAAGAGATAAATTAAACGCTGTACTTAGAGAAATTTAGTGATTGCGGCTTTAGACCGAAGAGTCGGATAGACAGTATGTTGCAGATAGCCGGCAATGGGATATATTAATATATCGGCGATCCAAAAGGAGGGAAAGGAACCCGATGGCGGACAGTAATAAAGTAACCGTAAAGATATATGGACAGGAATATACGATTGCCGGAAGCAATTCCAGCGATCAGATAGTGATAGTTGCTAATCATGTAGACAGCATGATGAATGAGTTGGCAAAGGGCGCCTCCTCTTTGCCGGCATCTTCGCTGGCAGTTTTGACAGCTGTAAATATAACTAACGACTACTTCGATGCAAAAGACAAGATAGTTGAGCTTGAAGGCAGAATAACTAATCTGCAAAAAGATTCGGACCACTATATACAGTTGTGGGAGGATGCTAAGGCAAGTTTTAAACAATATAAAGAAGATGCTCAAAACAGCGTA
Organism: Bacillota bacterium; assembly: GCA_022790955.1. Classification (GTDB taxonomy): domain Bacteria; phylum Bacillota; class Clostridia; order Peptostreptococcales; family Anaerovoracaceae; genus JAAVYD01. Next base: position 10,005 of record JAAVYD010000040.1, on the reverse strand, counting down.
GAGCAGCTTCAGGAACTTCAGCGGATATTCAATATGAAAAACATTGAACTTAATAAGGCAAGCGATACCGTTGAAGAACTGACTGCTAAATGCGCTGATCTGGAAGAAAAATTAGAGGAGCAGGAAAAGCAGGCTAAGGCTAATAAAAAAGAAGAATCTGCAGACGCGGACGAATCTCTTAAAAAATATAAAGAACTTGAAAACAGCTTCTACGATATACAAATGGAAAATCTCCATTTAAAAGACGAACTCGATACTCTTAAAAAATCCATGATGAAAGATTTGGATTAAAGGTTTAATATATGAACGAGAAGGTTTACAGAGTTTTAGAATATAATAAGATTAAAGAATTGTTAAGACAGGAAACTATATCTCCGATGGCCGCCGCGGCTGTCGGAGAAATTGTGCCTTTAACTGAAGATTACAAAATTAAGGATATGCTGACGGAAACCGATGAAGCGGTTTCCGTTATTATGCATAAGGGCTCATTGTCTCTGGGCGGACTATATGATGTAAAAAAGAGCGTGCGCTACGCAGAAAAAGGCGGCGTACTCACTATGAAAGAGCTTTTAAACATAATGTCGAGCCTTAGGACGGCAAGAAACGTCCTGACTTTTCTCAAGGATGATGATCTTGGCAAGATACCGGCTATAAGAAGCTATGCTGAGGTTATAAACGCAGAAAAAGCCCTGGAGGATCATATCGACAGATGCATAGAAAGTGAGGAGGAGATGGCGGACAGCGCCAGCCCGGCGCTTCGGGATATAAGGCGCAGCATATCCAGGCAGCGGGAATCTGCTCGTATGCGCATAAACGCCATGATTTCGTCAAACGCTAATAAGGGACTGCTTCAGGATGAAGTCGTGACCATGCGCGACGGCAGACTGGTAATACCTGTTAAACAGGAAAACCGGGCGCGCTTTCCCGGCATAATACACGACAGGTCCGCCACGGGCGCTACGCTTTTTATAGAACCGCAGGCTATCGTTAATATTAATAATGAAATACGCGAGCTTGAGATTAAGGAGCAGGAAGAAATACACAGGATATTGGCAGAGCTTTCAGCAGAGGCGGGCGCAGCGGTAAGGCATATAATAAACAATCAAAAGTACCTTACCAAACTGGACGTTATATTTGCAAAGGCTAAACTTTCTGTTAAATATAACGGCTGCTCGGCTAAGATAAACAAAAAAGGCGTAATAGATATAAAAAAAGGCAGGCATCCCCTTATAGATGCGGAAAAGGTCGTGCCTGTGGATATCAGCGCGGGTAAAAGATATAAAACCCTGGTGATAACCGGACCGAACACGGGCGGCAAGACGGTCACGCTGAAAACAGTGGGGCTGATGATGCTGATGAACCAGTCGGGCATGCATGTTCCCGCCGGGGACGGTACGAGTCTTCCCGTGATGAAAAAAATATTTGCCGATATAGGCGACGAACAAAGCATAGAGCAGAGTCTGAGCACATTTTCATCTCATATGACTAATATCGTAGAGATTCTTAAAGAAGTCGACGAAAATACTCTCGTGCTCTTGGATGAGCTTGGAGCGGGAACGGATCCGACCGAGGGCGCGGCGCTTGCGATATCCATATTAGAAAATCTGGCGGCGAAAGGCTGCATAACTTTCGCCACTACTCATTACAGCGAGCTTAAAAAGTACGCAATCGCTACAGAAAGCGTAGAAAACGCTTCCATGGAGTTTAATGTGGAAACCCTGAGCCCGACTTACAGGCTCACAATCGGCACGCCGGGCAGGTCGAACGCTTTCGATATTTCCCTTAAACTGGGTCTTGACAAAAATATCATAGACGACGCGCGGGGAAGGCTTGGCACCGAGGATATAGAGTTTGAAAACATCATCACCGCCATAGAAAGGGACAGAACCACAGCGGAAGCCGAGCGCGACGCGGCGGTAGCTCTAAAACTCAAGCTGAAAAAGCAGGATGAGGAGTATAAACGCAGGAAGGATAACACGGAAGAAAAGCGCAGGAAGATTTTAGAGAAAGCCCGCCAGGAGGCTTACGATATAGTCGCCGAGGCAAAGGAATTTTCCGAGGAAATAAGAAAAGAACTGCGCGAGCTTGAAAAAGCCGGCGCGGCGGTAAATACCCAGGCGAAACAGCAGAATATAAGAAAGCGTTTAAAAGAAAAGAGCGAAGAATACAGAGATGTGTTTAAGCCTGTCGTAAACGCCAAGCCTGCATCTAAGGACGAGCTTAATGAGGGCGACCGTGTGAACGTGGTTTCCCTGGGTCAGAAAGGCACGCTGGCATCCCTGCCCGACGACCGCGACGAGGTCTTTGTCCAGATCGGTCTTATGAAGGTTAAGGTATCTATTGCAGATATTACGAAGATAGAAAAAAGCGGAGTGCAGAAAAATTTTGAAAGCACGCGGTACGGAAAATTGTACAAGGATAAGACCATGAGCGTGTCTTCAAGCATTAACGTTATAGGAAAGAATCTGGAAGAAGCGATCATGGAAGTAGACAAATATCTCGACGATGCTTATATGTCCGGACTGGCTCAGGTGACAGTGATTCACGGCAGAGGCGAAGGCATCCTGAAAAACGGACTGCACAGGTTATTTAAAAGCCACGCTCATGTTGATTCTTATCAGCCCGGCGGATATTACGAAGGCGGCGACGGAGTGACTGTTGTTACCATGAAGTAGGCGAACGATTCACTGAATGAAATTGATACAGGAAAATCTATAAGTTTCTGAATATTTTCGCAGGAATCCGGTGCAGTCACATCTAAAAGACAGAGGATAAAAATATGTATGTTGTAAGTTCATGCCTTATCGGTATACAATGTAAATATAACGGCGGAGATAATAAGTCCGAAGAAGTTATAGATTTTCTTGCGGATAAGAATTATATTGCGGTCTGCCCGGAGGTAATGGGCGGACTTCCCGTTCCCCGGGTTCCTGCGGAGATCAAAGGGAGCAGAGTTATTAATCGTGAAGACCGCGACGTTACGGCCGAATTTGAATCCGGAGCAAAAAAAGCTCTCGAAACGGCGCTTGCGGAAGCGCAGCGCGCAGGCGAGCCGATAGAAGCCGCTGTATTTCAGGAAAGAAGCCCTTCCTGCGGATGCGGACAGGTGTACGACGGTGATTTTTCCGGCAGGCTCGTCGAGGGCGACGGAATTGCGGCGCGGCTTTTTAAGAAGTCCGGCATAAGGGTAATAAATAAACATGAAATTTTTCACAAATAAAATTTTTATGAAAAATTCGTTTTCAGGGAAATATATTAATGTGATTGTCAAAGCTGATTAATATTAATATTTAACGGAAATGTATATGTCTGTTCTATTATTTGAACAGACTGAACAGCTGTTTGATTATATTGTTTAGATTAAAAAAGCAGTAGAATTTATATAAATATAAAAACGGAGAGTTATAAGATGAAGGATCAGAAAAAAATACTGGCAGAGCTTCTTGCAGGAACTGTTGAGGGCTTGAGCGCAGAAGAAATAGAAAATATGATAGAAGTACCGCCTGAAAGCAGTATGGGAGATTTTGCTTTTCCGTGCTTTAAGCTGGCGAAAACTATGAGAAAAGCGCCGCAGATGATCGCCGCTGATATTACGGAAAAGCTGTCGGGCAGCGATGTTTTTTCAGAGGTGAAAAACGTAAACGCTTATGTTAATTTCTTTATGAACCGCGCCGAAGTTGCTGCGGATGTGATAAGCGAGGTTGTACAAAAAGCCGAAGAATACGGCAGCAGCGATATAGGAAACGGCAAAAAAGTCATTGTGGAATATTCGTCGCCTAATATAGCGAAACCGTTTCATATCGGGCATATCAGAAGTACGGTTATAGGAAATTCCATTTATAAAATATATAACGCTCTCGGCTACGATACAGTAAGGATAAATCATCTGGGAGATTACGGCACTCAGTTCGGTAAAATGATAGTCGCTTATAAAAGATGGGGAAATAAAGAAGAAGTAGAAAAAGAACCGATCAAGACTCTGCTTAAATATTACGTTCAGTTTCATGATGAAGCGGACAAAGATCCGTCTTTGGAGGACGAAGCGCGGGCTACTTTTACCCGTCTTGAAAAAGGCGAAAAAGAAGAAACCGAGCTGTGGCAGTGGTTCAGGGACGAGAGCCTTAAAGAATTTACGTACGTTTACGATATGCTGGGCGTGGAATTCGACTCATACGCAGGCGAGAGTTTTTATTCGGATAAGATGGACCGCATAGTCGACATGATGGAAGAAAAGGGCATCCTCAAGGAATCCGAAGGCGCAAGGATCGTGGATCTTGAGGAATACGGCATGACGCCCGCTCTTATTAAGAAGAAAGACGGTTCGACTCTTTATATCACGAGGGATATCGCGGCAGCCGTTTACAGAAAAGAACATTACAATTTCGATAAGAATATTTATGTGGTGGCTTCTCAGCAGAATCTGCATTTCCAGCAGTGGTTTAGGATAATCGAGCTTATGGGATTCGACTGGGCGGATCAGTGCGTTCACGTTCCGTTCGGAATGGTGAGCCTTGAGGACGGCACTATGTCCACGAGAAAAGGCAAGGTCGTATTTTTGATAGACGTTTTAAACAGCGCGGTGGAAAAGACAAAGGAAGTTATAAAGGAAAAGAACGTAGCAACGGAGGATATCGAGCAGACAGCTAAAGACGTGGGAATAGGCGCCGTTATTTTCCAGGAGCTTTCAAACAACAGGATAAAGGATTATACTTTTTCATGGAACAAAGTGCTTAACTTTGAAGGTGAAACAGGTCCTTATGTGCAGTACACCCATGCCCGCGCGGTAAGCGTTTTAAGAAACGCGGGCGAAAGCGCGGAGGCTGTCATCTCCGGTAAAGTAAAGTCGGATATGAGCTTTGTGTCGGGAGATTCTGCTTACGAGCTTGTAAAGTCTATAGCCAGGTTCCCGCAGGTGGTGATAGAAGCTGCCGATAAATATGAACCTTCCATTGTTACAAGACATATAATAGATATAGCTCAGTTTTTCAATAAATTTTATCACGACGAGCATATCCTGGTTGACAATGAAGCGGAAAAATCGGCTAAACTGTCACTTGTTTACGCTGCTCAGCAGACTATAAAAAACGGGCTGACGCTTCTCGGCATGTCCGCTCCGGAAAGAATGTAAAGCGCATTGTTTTATATTGTAAAGATTAGTTTGCTTATGGTATTATAATATACGGAGTAAAGCAGTAAAGCAGTAAAGCGTTTGTAGTTTAAATTAATATTTTCAGATGCCCGGCGGACGCGTTTGTTTAGGAGCGTACGGAAATATTAAATTTAAAACGCAGGAATTTATATATTAATGTTATTTTCTTTGAAAACAGAGCGGCAGAGCTGTTCTGCTGATTGAGAGAGGTAAATATGAGATACGAAGGCGATATATACAGACCGCCAAGCGAGGCGTACAGTTATATTTTGCAGGTTACAATAGGCTGTGCGCACAATAAGTGTACTTTCTGCAGTTCGTTTAAAGCGAAAAAATTCAGGATCAGAAAGATTGAGGAGGTTTTTGAGGATCTTGAAATGGCGCGTAAATATTATAAACGAATAGAGAAGATATTTTTGGCTGACGGCGATGCGCTCGTATGCAAAAATTCATATCTGCTCGAAATATTAATGAAGATAGAAGATTTGTTTCCTGAGTGCGAGAGAGTCGGGATATACGGCAGAGCCAAGGATATCCTGAGAAAAACTGACGAGGAGCTTCTGGAACTTAAAGCTCACGGCATGGGTATTTTATATATGGGCGTTGAATCGGGCAATCCGGAGATATTAAAGCGCATAAATAAGGGCGAAACCAGAGAAGAAATGATAGCAGCCGTAAGGAAATCAGAGAATCTCGGAATCCCTACTTCGCTGACTTTCCTGTCCGGAATCGGCGGACGGGAGATGTGGCGCGAAAACGCAATAGATACGGGCACTATAATTTCCGAAATGGAACCGACTTATGCGAGTTTTCTTACGCTGATGGTGGTGCCGGGAACTCCGCTGCACGATCAGATGACGAGGGGCGAATTTGAGCTTCTGACTCCGGAGGAGGTTCTTAAAGAAGCGGAACTCATGCTGGAAAATATTAATGTAAAGAAGAAATGCGTGTTCAGGAGCAACCACGCTTCAAATTATGTTTCTCTGAAAGGAGATCTGCCGGACGACAGGGAAAGAATGATAGAAAGCCTGCGGGTAGCTCAGAAGCACAGCGAGATGTGGAAAGACGAACGTTTCAGAATGTTATAAAGGAAGTTATCCATGAATATTTTGCTGACGACGCTTAATTCAAAGTACGTCCATTCAAATCTGGCAATTCGTTATCTGTATAATGCCTGCAGTGAGAAACAGAGAGAAAATATGCAGATAAGGGAATTTACCATTAATAATACCGATGAAATGGTATTTGTGGAGCTAATACGTTCTGAATGCGACATGGCAGCGTTTTCCTGTTATATCTGGAATATCGAAAAGACGCTGAGAATAGCCGGGCAGCTAAAGGCGGCTAAGCCGGAGATAAGGATTATCCTTGGAGGACCTGAAGTCAGCTTCGACAGCGGCAGGCTTATGGAGGAAAATCCGTTTATAGATTATGTTATTTCCGGCGAGGGCGAAGCCGTGCTGCCGAAACTTTTAGATGCCGTGGAGAAGACGGCACATCGGGAAATTGCAGATTTGTTTGCGGATATTCCGGGAATATCGTATCGCGCGGCGGGTAGTGTGAAAGTAAACCCGCCTGCAGAGGCGCGTCCGTTTTCTGATGCGCCATTTCCCTACGAAAACAGCGAGATCGAGAGGGATAAAGTTTTATATTACGAATCGTCGAGAGGTTGTCCGTTTTCCTGCTCGTATTGTCTTTCTTCCGTGATGAGAGGCGTGCGTCCATTGCCGATAGATAGGGTGAAGCGCGAGCTTTTGTATTTTATAGAAAAAAGTCCGAAACAGGTAAAATTCATAGACAGGACTTTTAATTACGACAAAAAAAGATGCGCGGAAGTGATAGCATTTCTTATAGAGAGGGATAACGGCGTAACAAATTTCCATTTCGAGCTTTGCGGCGATCTTATAGACGACGAACTGATAACCCTGCTGAAAAGCGCAAGAAAAAATTTATTCCAGTTCGAGATAGGAGTGCAGTCTGCAAACAGCGGAGTACTTGAGGCGTGCGGCAGGAGCGGAGATTTCAGCGCTATGGCGGAACATATTCGTAAGATAATACAGATTGGGAATATCCACGTTCATCTTGACCTGATAGCGGGGCTGCCAGGCGAGAGCTACGAGATGTTTCGAGATTCCTTTAACGATGTGTTCGCATTAAGACCGGACGCCCTGCAGCTCGGTTTCTTAAAAATGCTCAAGGGTTCTCCCATAAGAAAAGAAGCCGGCAAATACGGATATGTATTTCGCAGTACGCCGCCTTATGAGGTGATTTCTAACGATTTTATTTCCGCGAGGGAGTTGGTAAGGCTCAAAATGATAGAAAACGTGTTCGACCTGTGGTACAATCGGGGCGGATTTTCCCAAACATTAGAATACGTATTTAAAACTAAGAAAACGGTGAACGCAGGAGAGCTGCCTGAGCCATTCGATGTATTTGAAAGTCTGGCGGATTTTTTTTATGATAACGGATTTCAGAATCGTTCCCATAAAAAAGAGGATCTTTACAGGATATTCTTTAAGTTTGCGGGCGGAGAAGATGTTAAAATGCGTTTGAAAGAGGATATGGATAAAACACTGAATTTTGACGCAGTCAAAAAATTTATAAAGAAAGGATGGGATATCATATGAACGGACGATTAGATAAATATTTTGTAAAATATCTTGACGAATACGTATTTCTTGAGCTCATGCCGGAATATGTTAAACGGGAACGCCTGGATTTTATGAGGAATGTTCCCATGCCTGTAAAAAAAGAGCAGATCGGAAATCTGGCGGCTAACAACGGTATCGAGTTTAAAAATTTTACACTCGGTATGATAAATATAATCGGTATAAATCCGTCGTTTAAATTTGTGCCTCAGTATGTGAATTTTTTGAACTATGTGAACAGCGATATAAATAAAGCTATCGTGGCTGTTGGTCTTGGACTTGCCAATAATGGAAATCTTGAGGAAGCGTGCATTACGCTCAGAGCGGCGCTCGTTATAGATCCGAATAATATAGACGCTCTTTATAATTATATGCTCGTATGCAGGAATCTTTACAGTCAGAGCATGAATAACGAGTATACGGCGGATTTTAAAACAGAAGTTTTTGAATCTCTTATTAAACTTAAAGAGCTTGCTCCGGAGATTCCTATGGTCTATTATTACATGGGATTTGCTTACATTAACGCGGGAAAATACGAGGAAGCTCAGCGTGAATGGCTGCATTACATGGAGCTGAGCGGACCGAGTGAAGAGCGTGCAGAAATCGAACAGCGTCTTGACGATATCAAAGAGCCTGTTCATATAGAAAAGGGCTATAAGATGGTAATAGGCGGAGATTGGGAGGAAGGTCTTGCTATTTTGGAAGAATACAAGTCAACCTCCATGATGGAATGGTGGCCGCTGCCTTATTACCTGGGAGTAGGATACAGTCGGGTCGGCAGGAGCGATGAAGCGCTCGAAATGCTGAAAAAAGCATTAGACGGCAATCCGTCGAGTCCGGAGATAATGGCCGAGCTTATAATGGTAAATAATGCTCTTGGCGATGAAGTAAATGCAGAAAAATACACGAGAAAATTAGAAATAATCAGAAGCCGCAGCGATCCGGGGGAAAACATTTGATAGGAACAATAGTAAATACAGGAGCTATTATTATAGGAAGTATAGCGGGCAGCATTTTAAAGAAAGGCATTAAGGAAAAGTATCAGGATACGTTATTTAACGCGATGGGACTTGCTGCTGCCGGGCTGGGTATAAACGCGATAGTAGGAAATATGCCGGACAGTAGATATCCGGTGCTTTTTATAGTCAGCCTGGCTGCAGGCAGTCTGCTTGGTACTATTCTTGATCTGGACGGCGCTTTTCAGCGGCTTACAGGCAGATATTCGGCAAGCAGGCTGGGTGAAGGGTTGTCCACAGGTATACTTCTGTACTGCATAGGCACTCTGTCTATACTTGGACCGGTGCAGAGCGCCCTTTACGACGACAATACATATCTTTTTACTAACGCAACGCTTGATCTGGTCACGTCTATGGTATTGGCATCAACATACGGCATAGGAATGATCCTGGCGGCAATAGTGCTTTTTCTATGGCAGGGTTCTATATATTTGGCAACGTGTTTTTTGGGAGATTTTATGATACCGGAACTGATGACGGAAGTTTCCATAGTAGGGGGATTTCTTATAGCGAGTTCAGGGATATCCATACTTAAAATTAAAGATTTGAAAACTTTGAATATGCTGCCTTCGTTATTAATACCTGTGATCTGGTTTATTATCTTAGCTTTTATATAAATTGCATAGCAGAAAAAATACAATTTATTATGAATTACAAGGCGGAATAATGCTATCATAATAAAATGTCCTGCAAAAATTTTAATAGACTGCAGATAGGTTTTTATAAAATCTTGAGGATATAGCGTTTAAAATTTATACCGGCAAAATTTTTTGTTATTATTTTTATTATGAATGGCAATAAATATGAAAAATAAAAAGCCGGATCGCGGAGATTTTTGAAAAGTTTTTATAAAAAATCCATGAATCTAATTATTATGAATGGCTGAAACCGTTGATATAAGCAGGTTTACGGCATTGATAAAAAAATAGAAAAAAGTTTTAAATAAGTGTTGACAAAAAGGCATATATGCCCTATAATTAATTATGTTGTCAGGCAGTTAAGAAATAAAAAAACAAAACACTGACAAACGTTTAAGGTATTCCAAGGTAGCTCAATGGTGGAGCACTCGGCTGTTAACCGATAGGCTGTGGGTTCGAGCCCCACCCTTGGAGCCAATTCGCCGGGGTGGCGGAATTGGCAGACGCACAGGACTTAAAATCCTGCGATCCTTATCGATCGTACCGGTTCGACC
>JAAVYD010000039.1 GCA_022790955.1 Bacillota bacterium | reverse complement strand
TGATGAAAAATATGATATGGATTGTTTGTGGAATAAAGGTGGTAAAGCATGGACATATGAATATAAATACCGCCGAGGTGGTAAAACTTTATGTGCATTATATGCAAGAGAAAACTGTGTAGGATTTATGATTATCTTAGGAAAAGATGAGCGTATAAAGTTTGAAAAAGACAGAGAAAATTACTCAAAGGAAGTTCAAAGAATTTATGATGAAACTCAAACTTATCATGATGGAAAATGGATGATGTTTGAACCGACAGATACTTCTCTGTTTGATGATTTTGTCAGACTATTGCGAATTAAAAGAAAACCAAATAGAAAATAGAGAATTGATTAATAATTTTAATTTACCAGGGAGATAGCAAAGCCAGCCGACGATCAATATAAACGGGATTTTAATATACGCCATGTTGTTGATTAAGCAAGTCTTTTATTTTCGGCTTTCCAGATTCAAACAAAGCTCTGCTTTATTGCTGTTTTAAATGTTGTTGTCCTCCCTGGCAGCAACGCCTACAGAATGTATAATCATTATACTACCCTAACATCGGCGCGATTTCTTCGTAAAGTTTCTGAAGGTTTGTTTTTTTCATTTGCTCGTACATAGCAAGTTGAATCTCAAAAAGATGCCTGTCTAAAACGGCGTGAATATTATTTCCTACGGGGCATTGGCAGCCGGGATTATCGTAAAATCTGAACAGATTATCTTCCGATGCGTCTATGGCGCGGAATATATCGAACAGCGTAATTTCCTGCATAGGTTTTACGAGATAAGCGCCGCCTACGCCTGCTTTTACAGTTACGTAGCCTGCAGTTTGAAGCAGACCGAGAAGCCTGCGTATTATGGTCGGATCTGCTCCCGTGCTGCTTGAAAGGAATTTTGATGTGACTTTTTGTTTATCTGAATAATGGGCGATGCACAGCAGAATGTGTATCGCAGCTGTAAATCTTGAAGTTATCTGCATAGGTAACACCTCATTTTGATAATATTTTACCCGCCTGCTGTTGTGATGTCAATATTCACATTAATTTGAGTTTTTCCATTTTTTTAATCCTTATGCTACGTTGTTTTTATAAAACAGAAGTTAATCATCAGGTTTCATATTTAAATGAGGCGGTTTGGTTCGCAGTTTCAAACGCTGCTTTTATTGATACTATTTCAGCACTGTGTTATAATTAACTTATGAATGAGAAGATAACTGTTAATGGAATATATTTCAAATAGTAGAAAGGAAATATCTTATGAATGCTGATAATTTAGAATATGAAATATATGACGAGGTATATGATGAATTAATAGGCGGCGAGATCGTTGTGATGACGCCAAGACCTGCTGTAAATCATAATATGGTTTCGGGAAATATATTTTATGTTTTAAAAAAATATTTTGATGGAAAACCATGTATTCCCTTTGGTGACGGCGTAGATCTTTATCTTTCGGAAGAAAACAGATTCGTTCCAGACGGCATGATCGTCTGCGATCGCGATAAAATAAAATCTGATGGAGTATACGGCGCGCCTGATATGGTTATCGAGGTGCTTTCTCCAAGTACGGCAAAAAATGATAAAAGCAAAAAGAAAGATGCTTACGAAAAAGCCGGCGTTCGCGAATACTGGATCGTAAATACTATGGATAAGTCGATCGAGGTTTATCTGCTGAAAAACGGCAGATTTATTTTAGATAATATTTACAGCGTATACCCGGAGTATCTGTTAAAGAAGATGAACGACGAGGAACGCGCCGCTGTCGAAACGGAATTTAAATGCAGTCTTTTTGATGACCTTGTAATAAAATTAGACGATATATTTAAAAATATGTTTTAATTGATTAGATTTAGATAAATCCACCCCGTATAATAAGTTTGCAGAAGAATAAATGTCTGTAAGCTTATTATTTTTTTATTTGTTCAGCGAACTTTACCGATTTTTTAGCGCGTTGGCTATAAATATTGACATGGACGAAAGTAGTGATATAATAATGTTGTGATATGAACAATCACAACAAATCGAAGAAGTGTAAGAGGTGATTATATGTTGGAATTGCGAGATATATCTTTTGAGGTATCAGACGAGCATGAATCCAAAGAAATTATAAGAAATATAAATCTTAATATAGATGACGGAAAGTTTGTTGTTATTACCGGTCCGAACGGAGGCGGAAAATCCACGCTGGCTAAGCTGATCGCAGGCATTATAAAACCGACGTCCGGCAGGATATATTTTAAAGGAAGCGATATTACGGATATGAGCGTGACGGAAAGGGCTCGGCGGGGGATAGCGTACGCTTTTCAGCAGCCGGTGCGTTTTAAGGGAATTACCGTGCAGGATCTTATCCGTCTGGCGTCGGGCAATAAGATATCCCTTGCGGGGGCATGCGAATATCTTTCTGAAGTAGGGCTTTGCGCCAAGGATTATATAGACAGAGAAGTCAACGCAAGTCTGTCAGGAGGCGAGCTTAAGAGGATAGAGATAGCGACGATTTTGGCGCGGGGATGCGAGCTTTCTGTGTTCGATGAGCCTGAGGCGGGAATAGATTTATGGAGTTTTCAGAATCTGATTCAGGTATTTGAACGCATGAGAGAAGAAAATAATCTCGGCTCTATTTTGGTTATCTCACATCAGGAACGCATACTTAATATTGCGGATGAAATAATTGTTGTTTCCGACGGAAATATCATAAAGCAGGGCGGAAGAGAGAATATCCTTCCGGAATTGCTGGGAACGGATTCAGCGGTAGGAGTGTGCGGAATGTACGGCGGGGAGGCAGGATGTAATGATTAGCGAAGTACAGAGAAGACTGTTGGAAGAAATTGCCGATCTTCATGCGGTACCGGAGGGAGCTTACAATATAAGGGCTGACGGGGAATCGGAAGCGAGAAATACTACGGCAAATATAGATATTATCTCAAAAACGGATGTGAGCGGCATAGATATACGTGTGAAGCCGGGAACCAAACACGAAAGCGTTCATATTCCCGTTGTGCTGAGCGTGAGCGGGCTGAAGGAAGTCGTTTATAACGATTTTTATATAGGCGAGGACTGCGATATCATTATTGTGGCGGGCTGCGGAATAGATAACTGCGGGACGCAGGATTCCGAACATGACGGCATCCACAGATTTTTTATCGGTAAGAATTCCAAAGTCAGATACGTAGAAAAGCATTACGGTTCCGGCGACGGAGATGGTCAGCGTATATTGAATCCAGGCACGGAGGTGCATCTCGACGAAGGAAGCTACATGGAGATGGAAATGGTCCAGATTAAAGGTGTGGATTCTACCGATCGCAAGACTTTTGCGGAACTCGCAGAGGGTGCGAAGCTCATAGTAAGAGAAAGGCTGATGACTCACGGAAATCAGACGGCGATAAGCAGCTATGAGGTAGAACTTAACGGCGACGGTGCTAATGCGGATATAGTTTCTCGTTCGGTAGCTTCTGATTCATCGTATCAGAAGTTCGACTCCAAGATAACAGGTAATGCGCCTTGCAGCGGGCATACCGAGTGCGACGCCATTATAATGGGTGATGCGAGAATTTTGGCGATTCCGCAGCTTGAAGCGAATAATATAGACGCTGCTCTTATTCACGAAGCAGCTATCGGCAAGATAGCAGGCGAGCAGATTATTAAACTTATGACTCTTGGTTTAACTGAAGAAGAAGCCGAGGAGCAGATTATAAACGGATTTCTTAAATAATATTATATAATAAGTTTTATTAATTAAATGAAGGTTTGATAGACAGAGTTTTATCATGAACATTTTAAAGAAGATCAGGAGGAAAAAATGGAATTACAGGAAGCTATACAGAAGAGAAGAAGCGTAAGACATTATAATAATCAACAGGTAGAAAAAGAAAAAATTAATGAAATGATCCAGGCTGCTGTTCTTGCGCCGTCATGGAAGAATTCCCAGGTGAGCCGTTATTATGTGGTAACAGGCGCAGAAATGCTGGAAAAGGTAAGAGCTGCGCTGCCGGAATTTAACAGGAATAATGTAGCGGATGCACCTGCGCTGATAGTTACATCTATTTTTCTTAACTATTCGGGTTTTGAGAAAGACAGAACGCCGTGCAACGAGTTGGGCAACGGCTGGGGATATTACGACTGTGGTCTGCAGAATATGAATTTGCTGCTGAAAGCCGAGGAACTCGGTCTTTCTACTCTTGTTATGGGAATCAGAGATGCGGATAAGATAAGAGAAGCGCTCGATGTGCCTGAAACCGAAGCCGTTGTAAGCGTCATCGGCGTAGGATACAGCGACGCGGAGCCGAAAATGCCGGAGAGAAAATCAGTTGAGGAGATAACGAAATTTTTTGAATAAAAGTTTATGACAATAAAAGAACAGGAAGAACTGCTGTTCAATCGCTGGAAGTCGAGCAGAAAATATCAACACTTTATCGCTGACGGAGTTTTTGATGAAGCTGAGTGGCAGAATCAGAAACGCAGGATAGTCTTTGTGATGAAAGAGGCGAATTGGAAAGATGACAGCGCAGATATGTGCGAATGGGTCATGTCTGAGGAAAGCCCTACGTATTGGAAGTCGTGGAATAATATTGTAAGATGGACGATAGCGCTGCTTGAAGGCGGCGAATATCCACGTTATGTTTCGCGTTCAGATAAAACGTTCTGGCTGAAAAAAACTGCGTTTTTAAATCTGAAGAAGCCTGGCGGGAGCGCTCGGTCTTTTGATAAGGAGATTTGCGAGTATGCTCGTATGGATGCGAATTTTATTAGAGAGCAGATCGGGTTATATGATCCGGATATAATAATATGCTGCGGCAGGGGCGAGGGCAAAAATGCCGATATTCTTTATGAATACGTTTTTGCAGAAGATACGCTGAGCAGCTGGCAGAAACCGATAGGAATATACAATTATTATTTTGTAAAACTCAGAGGAACAGTAAAAATGATTCCAGTAATTTCGTTCTATCATCCTCAGATAATAGGCTCTCACGAAGTTTTTGAGAAGCGTTATAAAGATATGCTGCAGATCTGCAGAGAATTGGAAAGTATGGGATATTTTCAGCGGAGCTTGATATGACGATATAAATTTGAAAGGAGAACTCAATGACAGATATAGAAAGAGTGGACGCTTATCTGGAGAAGGCAGGCGCGTTTTATCTTACGACGGTAGACGGCGATAAACCTAAGTGCAGACCTGTCGGATTTCACATGGTTGAGGGTGATAAGCTGTATTTCGGCATAGGAACTTTTAAGGATGTTTACAAGCAGCTTCAGGCGAATCCTAATGCAGAGATATGCGCTCTTGTTAAAGACGAGTTTCTGCGCTATTACGGAAAAGCTGTTTTTGAAACCGGCTCGGAACTTGCGGAAAAGGCGCTGAACGCCATGCCTGTTCTTAAGCAAATATATAATGAAGAAACAGGAAATAAGCTGGGAATTTTTCATCTGGAGGAGGCGACTGCAGAATTTCGTTCGATGATGAGCATAAAGGAAACTATTAAATTTCAGTAAGATTATCTGAAACCGAGCCCGTGAGATTTTCACGGGCTTTCAGCGAAGCAGAACGTTTCGCTGCAGAGGTTATTATATTAATGAAATCAGCAGTTTATTGTGTGATCTGCTGCAGGTTTTGCATTGTTTTGGAGATATGGAATCTATTAATAAAATAATGTAGATATATATAATGTAGAAATTTTATAATATGAAGATAAAATATTTTGATATCAACGGCATTCCTGCGAATATAATAGGAGATGCTTCGGATAGCGTATATCTTTTTGTTCACGGGCAGTACGGCAGCAAGGACGAAGCCGGGGAGTTTGCGAATACAGCGTGCAAAAAAGGCTGGCAGGTTGTCGGTATAGATCTGCCGGCACATGGAGAGCGCAGCGAAAGCGAGCCGGGACTTTTTCCGTGGAATGTGGTGACGGAGCTTAGGGCTGTTATGGACTATCTGCGCAGAAACTGGAGTCGGGTTTCGCTGAGAGCGAACAGTATAGGCGCATGGTTTTGTATGTTGGAGTTCGAGGAGAAATCGGATAATATAGATCACTGTCTTTTTGTATCTCCGGTTATCGATATGGAGTGCGTCATTAAAAATATGATGCGGCAGGCTAATGTATCTGATACGGAGCTTGAAAACAGAAAAGAAATAGATACCGGTTTTGGTCAGAAACTTTCGTGGAAATATTATACATATGCAAAACAGAATAAGATTAAGCGGTGGAGAACGCCGACGGATATTTTATATGGAAGCGCCGACGATATGACAGATATCAGGACTGTGAAAGATTTTTGCAGCAGATTCAGCTGCGGTCTGACCGTTATAGAAGATGGCGAGCATTGGTTTCATACGCCGGAGCAGCTCGGATTTCTGCAAAGTTGGGAGAAACGATGCGTAAGATAAAGTCTGACGGATTTATGAGCAAAAAGCTATCCGATATGAGCGATGAGGAATTATGGCAGTTATTTCCTATAATGCTGACGGAGCATCAGCAATGTTGGGAAGAATTTTACGAAGATGAACTCGCTGTGCTTAAAAAAGCGCTGCCGGAAAAACAGATTGTCAGGATAGAGCATATAGGAAGTACTGCGGTTAATGGAATCTGGGCGAAGCCTATTATAGATATTATTGTCGAGATAGTATACGGCAGTGATTTTGAGAATATCAGAAAAATTCTGGAAGATATCGGATATATCTGCATGAGAAAGCGAGAGCAGAGGCTGTCTTTTAATAAAGGTTACACGGAAAACGGGTTTGCCGATAAGGTGTATCATCTGCATTTGCGTTATGCCGGCGATAACGACGAGCTGTATTTCAGGGATTTTCTTAAAGATAATCCGAATACAGCAAAGGAATATGAAAAACTGAAACTCGAATTATGGCGTAAATACGAATATGATAGGGATGCGTATACCGACGCCAAGCGGGAGTTTGTGACGGATTATACGGAAAAAGCGAAACTTCTGTACGGAAAAGAAAGATATCGGAGTTTTATCATTCGCAGGTTGAATCACGACGAATACGGCGAGCTTGAAGATTTTTTATACGAGGCGATTTTTCAGCCTGATGAAAAGGAGAAGGCGCCGAGAAGTATTATTTACAATCCGGATCTGTATGCTTATATTAATGGTTTCGGCAGCGGTCAGGACGATTACTGCCTTTGCGCGGAGCTTGACGGCAGGCTGGCGGGAGCAGTTTGGGTCAGGAATATTAACGGATACGGCAGTATAGATGAAAAAACTCCTGAATTTGCGATCGCTGTTCATAAAGAATTTCGCGGCCGCAATATAGGGACCGCTCTTATGGAGGATATGCTGAAACTGCTTTGCTGCGAAGGATACGAACAGGTTTCTTTATCCGTTCATAAGGAAAATTATGCGGTAAAACTATATTTGGAAACAGGATTCGAGATCATAAAGGAAAATGAGCAGGAATATATAATGGTGAAAAGATTTATATGATTTTTATGAAAGGAGTTAATTATGAAAGTTTTAATGATAAACGGAAGTCCCCGCGAAAAGGGAAATACCTATATTGCTTTGAGCGAGATGGAGAAAGTTTTTGCAGAGAACGGTGTTGAAACCGAAATAGTACATGTTGGAAATAAAAATATAAGGGGCTGCATCGCCTGTTCTTCCTGTGCAGAAAAAGGCAAATGCGCGTTCGACGATATCGTGAACGAAACAGCGCCTAAGTTTGAAGCGTGCGACGGGTTAGTAATAGCCAGTCCTGTTTATTATGCGTCCGCTAACGCTACTCTTATCGCATTCCTCGACAGACTGTTTTACAGCGCCCATTTCGATAAGAGAATGAAAGTTGGCGCGAGCGTCGTGGCTGCAAGGCGCGGAGGATTGTCCGCTACCTTCGACGAGCTGAACAAATATTTTACTATTACGGGAATGCCTGTTGCGTCGAGCCAGTATTGGAACAGTATTCATGGCAGAACGCCGGGAGAGGCTGAACAGGATGAAGAAGGCTTACAGACTATGAGAATTTTAGCGAAAAATATGGGTTTTCTTATGAGGAGCATTGCCCTTGGTAAGGAAAAATACGGTCTGCCTGAAAGCGAGGAACATATTTATACAAGTTTTGTAAGATAATAGTATTAAGGAAATACGCTGCAAATTTAAAATATTAATATTATCAATTATAATATCAAAAGACTGTCCAAAAGTTATTATCTGACTTCAGGGCAGTCTTTTAAGTTTGCAGTTTTTATTTTGATCGCCGTTAATATCACTGAAGAATGCTTATTAGCTGTCAGGTAAAAAATGATCAGGTTAATGAAAATCATTAATTTATCGTTCTTTATGTCCTGTTCCTGCTCCCGCAGTAATAACTGCAGATGAGGCGGTAAAATCGCGCAGTTTACGGATTATATAATTTGATTCTATGGTTAAATATATCTGCAGGCTGTCGGAGAACCGCGCCGGGTCTTTATCGTTCATTAGAACGGAAATATAAGTCCTGCCGTTTATCTGAGATGCAGATACAAGGCATTTGCCCGCTCCGGAGGAGGAGCCGGTTTTTAAACCTATGCAGTTGGGATAGTAATATTTGCCATCGGGATGGAGGAGGAAATTTGAATTTTTCCATGTGAATACTGTACCGTCGTTTATGGTTTCGCTTATTTCCGGTTGTTTTACTATGCTTGGGAGAAGTCCGTCTGCAGAGTCGTCTGCAAGGAATCCCGCCGCTATGCACGCCATGTCGTAGGCGGTCGTGTATTGATTTTCAGTGTCGTAGCCGTCGGGACTCAGGAAATTTGAGTGAGAAGCGCCAAGTTCGATCGCTACGGCGTTCATCTCGCGGACGAATCGTAAAATAGCGTCGCCTAAAGTAAGCTGAGGACTTTTATCGACGTAATCCATATTCTGCGTATTAAGATTCTTTTGGTTTTTATTCAGATTGTCATTCGCAGCTTTCTGAGTATCCTGGTCTAAAAGTTTTTTGCCCGCATATGCAGCCAGAACGTAAGCCGAATCGTTGCCCGAAGGGAGCAGCAGACCTTCAAGCAGTTGCCTTACGGTAAAAGTCTGCCCCGCTTTTATTCCTGCTTTTGTGGAATCTGCGTAAACGAAGTTCAGTTCGTCGCCCGCTGTGATCTGCTCGTCCGGGTCAAGATGGCGCAGAGCGGTCATAGCGGTAAGGAGCTTTGTCGTGCTTGCCGGTTTAATTTGAGCGTATTGATTGAAAGCGAGAATTTGGGAGCTGTTATTTAGGTCTACGACACATATATTTGAAGCTCCTAAGGTGAGAGCGGCAAGTCTGCCGTCGATATTAATATTTTTAAAATCAAAATAATCTGTTTTTTCCGTATCTTCCTGCTGCTTTGAAGAACTGTTAATTTTAATCTTATCTTCGTGAACCGTGTTTTCATAAAGACCTGCCGGAACAACGGATAAAGTCATAAATACTATGAGAAGCCACGCCGTGTAGCGGTCTTTTTTTATTTTTTTATTGCTGAGAAGACTCATGATTCCTGTTTCATTTCGGAGATAAGGAACTCCGAGCAGCAAAAACATGGCTGCAAAATAACCGAGCAGCGCGCCTAAAAGATTAAAAAGTATATCGTCTATATACGTTCCCTGACCGAAGAAAAATTGTATAATTTCTTTTCCAACGGAAACGATTGCACACAGTATACCTGCATTCTTTATATTTCTGAATCCGCGTGATAATACAGGCGGAAAAAATCCAATGGGAATAAATGCTGCGATGCTTCCAAAAAGCCGCAGGAAACCGCCTTCTCTGAAGAATGTGCCGAAAGGCAGCAGGCTGAAATTCTTCATACCGGCTGAAATATTAATGCCATTGGCTGGAGAGATAGACACTGCGAATATTATCATGAAAAATATCGCGGCAACCACCATGATTATGCGTTCTATATGATTTATGTAGCGCTTTGTCTTTTTCAGCGTATATTCTCTGACGGCAACAAATATTGTGTAAAATATTATACCAGATACTATATATGGTATTAAGCTGTAAATATTACTGAACATGATTCCCCCCCTTTTAACAATTATTTATGACGTAAATAATTGTGATAATTATATCACGAATAAGTGGTTTTAAATTGATCGTCGGAAAATTTAAGAAAATCATATTGATTAATATATTGATACAAAATATAATTAATGTAACAGATAAAAATGAGGTAGTAATAGTGAAAAATATACCGAAACGAAAAATCAAAGACAGCGTATTTACGGATTTGTTTAAGGATAGAAAGTACCTGCTTGAGTTATATCATACGCTGCATCCGGAGGATTTGGCGGCAACGGAAGAAGATATAGAGGACGTTACGCTGAAACACGTGTTGGTAGATGCGGAGTATAACGATCTGGGATTTTCGGTCGGCGATAGGCTTATGATATTAGTGGAAAGCCAGTCGACCTGGAGTGTGAATATTATAATAAGAGCGCTTATGTATATGATGCAAACGTATCACGATTATTTTAAGCGTACCCATCAGAATCTGTACGGAAGCAAGAGAGCAGTTTTGCCTGAGCCGGAATTATATGTGATATTTACGGGAGATAGAAAAAATATTCCAAATACTATATCGCTTTCGGAGGAATTTTTCGGCGGGAAAAAGACCGCGGTCGACGCGGAAGTAAAGGTTTTATATCAGGAAAACGAAGATAATATAATCGGGCAGTATATAATTTTTTGCAGGGTATATAATGAACAGAGAAGACTGTATGGAAATACGAAGCAGGCGATTACGGAAACGATACGTATATGCAAAGACAGAGATGTGCTTAAAAGCTATCTGGAAAGCAGGGAAACGGAGGTGGTGGACATAATGATGACATTATTTGATGATGATTATATTTTAGAGGCATATGTAAAAGATTATGCTAAAGATGTCGAAAGAGAAACGGAAAAAAGAACTGCATTGAAGACGGAAAGAGAAACAGCGAAGCGTATGATAAGAAAAGGAAAGATGTCCCTGGAGGAGATTGCGGATTGTGTTCCGACATTGTCATTTGAAGAATTAAAGGAACTCGAGGAGCAGATATGCGGTCAGCATAAAATTACAATTTAATTATATTAATATTTATTTTTATAGTATTGATTATATAAAATAACAATAACAGCTTCGCAGCGATAGAATTTATCGTTGCGGAGCTTTTTTTATATTCAATATTAAGAATATATTATAGATGTGGATATATTTTGTTTGTCCATATAATCTGTTAGTTAAAGAAAATAGGATTTATTATAATCGTTTAATTTATGTGCAAGTTTATAGTATAATTAAATGTTAAGACTATGGATAAGGCGACGCAGGATTTTAAAGCAGGATTATGGATATGTATATTTTTAAAAACGGCAAAAGACTCAGGTGCGGATATACTACGGGACTGTGCGCCGCTGCCGCGTCAAAGGCAGCGGTTGAAATGCTTCTTTTTGGCAATAAGATTTCCGAGATATCGGTATCTAAAGAGTTTTTTGCATGCAGGGTTAAAGAGGATGTTGTATTTAGTTTGGAGAATATTAATATTACTGATGATGCTGTGATCTGCGCTGTCCGTAAAGACGCCGGCGACGATATTGATGTAACCGACGGGCTTTTGATCTGTGCGAAAGCCGAACGTTCAGCAAATATGCAGGATATTGAATCGGGCGATAGCGGCAGGGGATTGCTTTTTAAGAATGGAAAAACGACGGAAGGAGAACAGGAGGAAGCGAAAGTTATTATTAAAGGCGGCGAAGGAGTAGGACGAGTGACGATGCCGGGGCTCGATCAGCCTGTGGGGGAAACCGCAATCAATTCAGGACCGAGGCGCATGATAGAAGGTTTTGTTAAAGAAGTCTGTAAGGCTGCAGGTTACAGAGGCGGTATTGATATTACGATTTTCGTGCCGGAAGGCGAGAAGGCGGCGCAGGAAACGTTTAATCCGATTCTCGGCATTAAAGGCGGGATCTCGATTCTGGGAACGACGGGCATAGTTGAGCCTATGAGTACGTCTGCTGTAATCGAAACCATAAAAGCCGAGATCAGCGTAAAGTCAAAGGCTTCTGATTATCTGACTGCAGTTCCGGGAAACTACGGCATGGAGTTTGTAACAGTCAGGCTCGGTATTTCCGAATCCAGGATCATAAAATGCAGCAATTATATAGGCGATGCTATCGACAGTTTTTGTGAGAACGGTATAAAAGGAATCCTGCTCGCAGGTAATCTTGGCAAGTTCGTAAAATTAGCAGGCGGTATTTTTAATACTCATTCAAGAAATGCCGATTGCAGGCTGGACATTCTTATAAGATGCGCTCTTAAGGCGGGCGCGCCTGCGGATACGCTTCTTGAAATAGATAAATGCGTTACGACGGATGCGGCTGTCGAGATTCTAAAGAAAAGGGAAATGCTTAAAGGAACGATGCGGATTGTGATAACGCAGGCTGAGCATTATGTAAAGCGACGCTGCGGCAGCGGACTTGAAGCCGGTATAATTATTTTTGCAAACGATAAATCGGTTTTGTGTCGGACGGATAACGCTGAGGAGCTTTGCCGGAAGCTGAGAAATAGAGTTTAAATAAATATAAAAATTAACCCGTTGCGCTATTAAATTGGCTTGCTTTAGCAGTATTATAATCAATAAATAATATTTAATGTTATCAATAACGCAATATACTTCTAAACAATAAAAGTGATTTATAGTAAAATTGAAAAATGACTCATCAGATAATCATACTATTATAAATTAATTCTGTATATTGTATTGATTTCTGTTGATGGCACAATATATTGATATTGAGTGTCTAATTTTTATTAGCACAACGCGTAAAAATTAATAATACTTTTAAAACAGCGGTGAAATTCATTAATATAATATGGAGGAATACTATGAGCAAAGTTTATTTTGTAGGCGCGGGAAGCGGAGCGCCGGATCTTATCACGGTCAGGGGACAGCGTCTTTTGTCAGAAGCGGACGTTGTAATATACGCGGGCTCTCTCGTTAATAAAGAACTGCTCGAAAATGCAAAAGCTGACTGCGAGATACATAACAGCGCTTATATGGACCTGGGGCAGATTATGGAGGTTATGATTTCAGCCGCTTTGAAAGGAAAAACGGTGGTAAGGCTTCATACGGGCGACCCAAGCATTTACGGCGCGGTAAGGGAACAGATAGACAGGCTTGCGGAAGCCGGAATCGAATACGAGATATGTCCGGGAGTGAGCAGCTTCTGCGCGGCAGCCGCAGCGCTCGGAAAGGAGTACACGCTTCCGGAGGTTTCGCAGACGGTGATTCTTACGAGGATGCAGGGTCGTACCGCAGTGCCGGAGAACGAAAGCATCAGGCTGCTTGCTTCTCATGGATCATCTATGGTCATATTTTTAAGCGCGTCTATGGCGGACAAACTGCAGCAGGAACTTTTAGCGTCAGGAGGCTATTCGGAGGATACGCCCTGCGCAGTTGTATATAAGGCTACATGGCCCGATGAAATTAAGATAGAAACGACGCTTTCCAAACTTGCCGAAACCATGGAACAGGCGGGTATTAAAAAGACGGCGCTTATCCTTGCGGGCGATTTTCTTGGAGATAAATACGGACTGTCTAAATTGTATGACGCGGGATTCTCCACGGAGTTTCGGAAAGGGAACGGACCAAGATAGGTGATGATGCATAAAAAATCCGAATACAAAGGACGCAGGGTGATCGACGCGGTAGTTATCGCCTATACAGAATCAGGCGGGCGAATAGCTGAGCAGGTGCGAGAAGTTTTTGAAGGAGCAGAAGATTTAAGCGTGAATCTCAGCACTTATATTTACAGAGAGGATTTCAGCGACGGCAGGAAGCTCATGAATGAGATCATGCAGGGTAAAAACGGCAGGGGTTCTGCGGACGTTATTGTTTTTATATCCGCCGCAGGGATTGCGGTGCGTATGATAGCGCCGTTCATAAAAAGCAAAGTTACCGACCCGGCGGTTATCGTTATGGACGACGGCGGCAGGTTTGCAATTCCGCTGTTGTCAGGTCACATAGGCGGCGCGAATGAAATCGCGGAAATAATAGCGCAGGGAACGGGCGCCGCGCCTGTTATCACTACCGCTTCCGATTCCAGGACGGCAGGCGGTCGGGTATCTTCATTAATATATGATAACGAATTATATGAAAAGTCGTATGAAGAAAGATTGGAATATAAAGATCGCAGGGATTTATTTTATACAATTTTCAGGAATCAGCCGATAGACGTTTGGGCGAAAAAAAACGGTTATTCTATCGGCAGCATGCAGGCGGCGAAACGCGTGGCTGCAGGGATTCTTGCAGGAAATATTCCGGAGATTAGTATTAATGATAAAAGCGGCGATATATTAATATTTTTTCATGATAACAAAACCCGCGAAGGAAGAAATACGGGGTTTAATGAAACGGCGCTCGTTTTAACGCCAAAGAAGTATGTTATAGGGATTGGCTGCAAAAAAGGTACGAAGTTTAAGGAAATGGAGGATTTTGTCAGACGTATTTTAGATGAAAAGGGAATATCAGAAGATGAAATTTTCAGGATATGTTCTGCGGATATTAAATCAAATGAAGCGGCGATAAAAAGGCTTGCGGAAAAGCTGAACGTTGAGTTTCGTGTATTTTCTGCACAGGTGTTAAACAGTCTGCCGGGAGAATTTTCCGGTTCCGAGTTTGTAAAAAGCGTCGCGGGAACGGACAACGTCTGCGAGCGCAGCGCAGTAGCGGGCTGCGGAGCAGGCGGGACTATCTTTATAAAAAAGACGGCTGAAAACGGTATGACGATGGCGGCGGCGATCAGGACGGATATTTTTAAGATTAATGAAAGTTAGAAAAAGGATATTGGTATGAAATTACATATTGTAGGAATCGGTCCGGGAGCGGCGGAAGATATGACTATAAGGGCTTACCGCATTATAAGCGAAGCTGAGCTGATAGTTGGTTACACCGCATATAATGAAATCCTGAGAAAAGAGTTTCCAGGTAAAAATTATTACGAAACCTCGATGCGAAAAGAGGAAGATCGCTGCCTTTATGCGCTGAAAAATGCTTCTGACGGTATAAAGACTGCCCTCGTGTGCAGCGGCGACAGCGGAATTTACGGCATGGCTGCTTTAGTGTACGAGCTTGCAGGGAAGATAAAAAAGGAACAGGCGCAGCGGAGCAAAGGCGGAAGGGATAAGGAATTTATAAAACGGCTCAAAGCTGCTGATATTAATATTAATGATTTTACCACTCCAGATATTGAAATTGCATCGGGAGTTACGGCGGCTGCAAGCGGCGCAGCTCTTGCAGGATCGCCTCTCACCAATGATTTTGCAGTTATAAGTCTGAGCGACTTGCTTACGCCGTGGCAGACGATACAAAACAGGATAAATGCTGCCGCTCAGGGAGATTTTGCGATTGCTTTTTATAACGCAGGGTCAAAAAAGCGTAAGAGTTATCTGAAAAAAGCGTGCGATATCATTTTGAAATACCGCAGTCCAAAAACGCCGTGCGCAGCGGTTGGAAATATAAGCCGCGACGGGGAGTATGTGAGATACATGACTTTAGCAAAACTGCGGGAACTTGAAGGCGATATGGCGATGACAGTTTTTATAGGAAACAGCGTTACAGAAATGATAAGCGGCAAAATGGTAACGCCTCGAGGGTATCTGCAGCGCAGGAAAACAGGTTCAGAGCTTAAAAATCCGATGGAAAATATTAGTACAATATCAGAAAGTATGGAATCGAATTGCAATAAATTAGAGATTCTTCAGTCTGCTGAAAAGGAGTTTTGCGGAGATAGGCAAAGCAGCCTGCTGATATTTGGCGGCACTGTGGAGGGCAGAATTTTAGCTCAGGAAGCTGTTTACGCCGGATACGATGCGACCGTTTGCGTAGCGACAGAATACGGCAGGGAAGTTTTAAAGAACATTAATATTAATAATGAGAAAACAAAAGTTTTTAAAGATGACATTTTGGGATTTGAACAGAATGAACTTTTTGCGGACGTACCCGGTGAAAAAAATCGGCAGAATTCTGTTCGTGTTATTTCCGGCGGGTTGTCGGAAGCTCAAATGAAAGAGCTTATGGATTGCGGCGGATTCGCCGCTGTTTTTGACGCTACCCATCCGTATGCGTCTGAGGTTACGGAGAATATAAAAACCGCCGCGGAAATGAGCGGATTAAAATATCTCAGGATACGCAGAAATATTGAAATTGAGCGCGATATGGAGGATAATATATTAGAATTGAGAACCATAGACGACGTTATAGAATATCTTAATACTAACGATAAGAAAGCGTTTATTTCTACTGGTTCAAAAAATGCGGAAAAATATGCCGAGGTGAAAAACGCCGAAAAGCGGCTGACTATAAGGATACTTCCATCGGAAGAATCTATAAGCAAGTGCAAAAAAGCGGGATTTCAAGGAAAGAATCTGATCTGTATGCAGGGTCCTTTTTCCCGTGAAATGAACGAAGCCATGTTTAAAGAATCAGAAGCTTCGATACTCGTTACAAAAGCGTCGGGAAGATCGGGAGGATTTACTGAAAAAGTTCAGGCTGCTCTCGATCTTGGCATGAAGATAATAGCGCTTATGCCGCCTGAAGATTTTGAAGGAATTTCTTTAATCAGCGCGGCGGAGATGATAAAAAGCAGAAGGATTACGGAAGAATATTAAGTAAGGCAGGTTTGGCAGGAAAAGATTATGAGAAAAGAAGTAATAATAGCGGGGATTGGTTTGGGAAATCCGGAAACAGCGACGCTTCAGGTTATAAGAGCAATTAAAGAGGCGGAAGTGCTGATCGGTGCGGAGCGTATGATAGCTCCATTTGCCGAGGAGGGAAAAAAGTTGATTAATGAATACAGGGGCAGTAAAATATATGAGATCATTAAAAATGAGGACGCTGATAAATTTGTCGTTCTCGTTTCAGGCGATCCAGGTCTTTACAGCGGAGCGCAGTCCATAGCGGAAAGTTTAAGCGAATTTGAACCGGAAATATTTCCCGGCGTTTCCTCCGTGTCGTATTTTTGCAGCAGGCTTGGGCAGGCGTGGAACGATGCCGAGGTCATAAGCGCTCACGGCAGGAATATCAATATCGTGTCCGAGACCCGCAGAAATAAAAAGACGTTCGTGCTTACCGACGGAAATATATCGGAGCTTTTAGGCAGGTTGTGCGAATACGGTTTCGGGGAGCTGACCGTTTATGTGGGCGAGCGGCTGTCGTATCCGGAGGAAAAAATTACGTCGGGAACGGCGCAGGAAATCAGAGATATGGATTTTGATTCTCTGTCCGTGATGTTTATTATTAACGATAATGCCGACGCGAGGGTTCCGGCAGGAATTATGGACGATGCTTTTGAACGGGGCGACGTGCCTATGACCAAGCAGGAAGTGAGAGCCGTTACTATGGCGGCTCTGCAGGTTACGCCGGAAAGTATAGTTTACGATATAGGGGCAGGTACGGGTTCGGTGTCGATAGAAGCCGCTTTTGCCGCTTACCGCGGTACTGTGTACGCTATAGAATATAAGCCGCAGGCTATAGAGCTTATGAAGAAAAACAGCAGAATTATGGGCGTAGATAATATCGTAGAAGTAGAAGGATTCGCGCCGGAGGCGCTGGAGCAACTGCCGGCTCCGGATTTCGTGTTTATAGGCGGTTCCGACGGTAAGCTCAGCGATATTATAGATGCTCTTATAGAAAAGAATACGGCTGCGGGCAAAGATCTGAGGATGGTTATAAACGCCGTTTCGCTGGAAACTATCGCAGCTTCGGTAACGATGCTCAGCGGAAAGAAGGCTTTAAAGATAGAATATACTCAGATATCTTCGGCGAGAAACAGGAACGCAGGCGAACACAATCTGCTCCAGGCTCAGAATCCCGTATTTATCATAAAAGCTGATTTTGTTCTTTCGCGAAAGAAGGAAGCAAATGATATTTAATAAAAACAGGATTTTGATCGCGGGAACAGGAAGCGGCTGCGGAAAAACAACTGTTACAATCGGCGTTTTGAAGTGTCTGCTGAATCGTGGGTTGAAGATATCGTCGTTTAAATGCGGACCGGATTATATTGATCCGATGTTTCACAGCAGAATAATCGGCGTTAATGCCGGAAATCTCGATCCTTACTTTTCTTCTGCCGATATGCTGAAATTCCTGCTGCAGACCCAGTCGAAAGAAAGCGATATCAGTGTGATTGAAGGCGTTATGGGATATTTTGACGGTATAGGTTTTACTTCCAGAGCCAGCACGTTTGAAGTTGCTCAGAAGCTGAAAACTCCGGTGGTTCTTGTGGTTGACGCTAAAGGTACGGGAGCGTCCGTCGGAGCTGTTTTGGACGGATTTTTAAATTACAGGGCTGTCGGGGCAGAAATGAGTGAGAACTGTCAGATTGAGAATAACGGAATCGTCGGAGTTATTTTTAATAATATGTCTGAGAAACTGTACGGATATGCAGCGGAGTTTGCGCAGAAAAGAGGTGTTAAGCCTCTCGGATATGTGTCGAAAAATAGTATAGACAGTTTTGAAAGCAGACATTTGGGACTTGTGACGGCTGCAGAGGTGCAGGATCTTGGCGGCAGAGTAAGAAGGATTGCTGAACTGTTTGAAAAAAATATTAATACAGACAGTATTGTGGAGATTGCCGAGCGCGCGCCTGTTTTGGAGTTTGGCGAACCGGAGGCTGTGAAAACAGTGCGCAGATATATGACGGCAGTAAATGCAGGAGAAGCGGAACGGTCGGAAGAAGATCGAGAGCAGCCGTGCAGCGCCGGTGATGAAATCGGGCATGGGTCAGTAAACGTGTCGGAGTTCGGCATTAATATTAATATAAATGAACGTAATAATGTTAAGATCGCCGTGGCGGCTGACGAAGCGTTTTGCTTTACTTACAATGCGAATTTGGATTTCCTCAAAAGGTGCGGATGTGAAATCGAGTATTTCAGCCCGATTCACGATACAAAGCTGCCCGCGGGCGCGAGCGGGCTTATTCTCAGCGGCGGTTATCCGGAGCTGCACGGAAAGGCTCTGTCTGAGAATAATGATATGTTGGAGGAGATCAGGCAGGTTTTTAAAAAGGGCTTTCCGGTGATTGCCGAATGCGGCGGGTTTATATATCTGCACGAAAATCTGGAGGGCGCGGACGGCAAAGAGTATAATATGGCGGGCGTTATAAAAGGGCGCTGCCGCAGGGCGGACAGGCTTGGACGATTCGGATATATAGAACTGCATATGAAAAAGGAAGGTTTGTTCGGCGGCGCTGGAACTTGTATAAAAGCTCATGAGTTTCATTATTGGCAGAGTAGCCGGGAGGACGGCGATTTTCTTGCAGTAAAGGCTGACGGAAGCAGAAGCTGGCAGTGCGGCGTTATTACAGAAAATATTTATGCAGGTTTTCCTCATTTGTTTTTTTATGAATCTCCCCAGGCGGCGCTGAAATTTGTAAAAAAATGCAGGCAGAGAAGCCGGTTCGGAGCTTGTATATAAACTGCATGCGGCAGGGTTTGCTGATGCAGTTTATTGTGGACATTTGGAAGGTGAGTTATTTTATGAGTTATGAAGAACAGCTTTATGAAAAGATCGGGAATATTTCCGGCGTGGATCGCGAAGCGGAAGCAAAGGCAAGAAGTAAATGGGATGCTATCGCAAAGCCTTTGGACGGGCTTGGAAGGTTTGAGAGGATTATCGAAAAGATTGCCGGCATAATGGGCTCCGCTGCGAGGATCAATTTCAGGCATAAAGCGGTGGTTGTGATGTGCGCGGACAACGGAGTTGTGGAGGAAGGCGTGACTCAGACGGATTCTTCTGTTACGGCAGCCGTGGCGTCTAATATTTCATCGGGATTCGCAACCGTTAATACTATGGCGGAGATGGTTAAAGCTGATGTTATTTCCGTAGATATGGGGATTAATACGGAACTTAATAATCAGAAGATTCTCGATTATAAGGTAGATTTCGGCACGGGGAATATAGCAAAGGGACCTGCGATGACAAGGGAACAGGCGTGTCTGGCGATATTAAACGGCATTGAAATTATAAATAAACTCAAAGACAGAGGATATAATATATTCGCAGTTGGAGAAATGGGCATAGGCAATACGACTACGACAAGCGCCGTTGCAAGCGTTCTTACAGGGCTTTCGCCCGATGCGGTAACAGGCAGAGGCGCGGGACTTCCTGCGGAAACGCTGAACAGAAAACTCTCTGTAATAAAAA
Organism: Bacillota bacterium; assembly: GCA_022790955.1. Taxonomy (GTDB): domain Bacteria; phylum Bacillota; class Clostridia; order Peptostreptococcales; family Anaerovoracaceae; genus JAAVYD01. Next base: position 1,345 of record JAAVYD010000039.1, on the reverse strand, counting down.
GAGCGATAGAGGTAAACAAACCGGATGGCAAAGATGCTTTGGATATTCTGTCCAAGGTGGGAGGTTTCGATATCGCCGGCATGGTTGGAGTTTTTCTCGGCGGAGCTATTTGCAGAAGGCCTGTGATCATAGACGGCGCAATATCTTCGGCGGCGGCTGTGCTCGCGAAAATGCTGTGCCCGCAGTGCGTGGATTTTATGATACCGTCGCATTTAGGAAAAGAACCTGCGGCGTCGTATCTTATGAAAATGCTGGAGCTTGAGCCCGTAATCTATGGGGAAATGGCTCTCGGAGAGGGTACGGGAGCGGTAATGATGATGTCCCTGCTCGACATAGCGGCAAGCGTATACAATCGCAATATGACCTTTGACGATATAAACATGGAATCATATCGGAGATTCGACAGTTGATAATTTTTATCACGGGCGGAAGCGCCTGCGGAAAATCAGAATACGCGGAAAGCGTCGCGGTAAGATTGTTTGAAGAAATGAGCAGTAATGCAGCAGGAATCTGCGGCGATACAGATATTAAATCAGAAAAGTCGGATATTGCCGATAGACGATGTAAAGATTGTGGAAATGACGCAAAACAGTCAATCGCTGATAAACGATTCAATATGCCTGAAGTAATATACCTGGCGACCATGCGAAACGACAGTAAGGAAGCGGACAGGCGTATAGCTCGGCACCGCAGGATCAGAGGTGATTATCCATATAATGTAAGGGAATGTTTTTCCTGTGATGATCTGAACAGACTTATAGACGAGGAGTTAGTAAGTACGGCAGAGAACTATGAAAACGAATATTTTTCGACGGATAATTATATTAATACTAACTCAAACAAATATTTATACAAAGAGAATAATTTAATTAGGAATAATAATATTATTAATAAAAAACAGAATATAATTTTGTTTGACTGTCTGTCTGTATTCGCTGCAAATGTTTTGTTCGATGAGGATTTTTATATTAATGGAGAATGCAACGAGTATAAAAAAACACGGACAGATCTTGCAGCCGATAATATTTGCAATTGTATTTCACGCTTAGCAGAGGTTTGCAGTAATCTTATTATCGTAGCAGATATGGTGTTTTCCGACGGATCTGTTTACGATAAAACGACCAGCGGTTATATAGAACTTTTAGGCAGGGTGTGCAGATACGCAGCTTCTGCGGCGGACGATGTGGTGGAAGTTGTTTGCGGAATACCGATTATGATAAAGGGAGATGATTATGAATTTCTTAAAATCCATCGGATTAGCGATTTCGATGTATACAAAGATTCCAATGCCTAAATTGGAAATGAATAACGCTACATTAAAATATTGTCTGTATTTTTTGCCTTT
>JAAVYD010000172.1 GCA_022790955.1 Bacillota bacterium | reverse complement strand
TAATTGGGATCTTTTCAGGTAATTTCCGCCACTTTTCTTTTTTCATGGACTTTTCAGGCTAATTGTGGTATATTATGTTAAAGAATGCTTGAAACGGAGGAGGAATACCCATGCATTTGCACAAAAGGAAGGGGATGCGGCTCCTGGCGGCGCTTCTTGCCTGCTGCCTGTTTTTTTCCGCGCTGTCCATAAGGCCCGCCCTTGCCGCCGGATTTTTTTCCGACGTGCCCCCCACCGCCTGGTATGCCAAAGATGTGCTGGACCTGGTGGACAAGGGCATTATCCAGGGCACTGGGGCGAACCGATTTTCCCCCGGAGGGCGGCTGAGCCGGGGAGCCTTTGCTGCCATGCTGTGCAAAACCCTGCTTACCCCGGCGGAAATCAAGCAGTATGCTTTTAAGGGCAGCTTTAAGGACGTGCCACAGGGGCATTGGGCCAACCCCTATATCAACTGGGCTGTGGAAAGCGGCGTGGTGAAGGGCCGGGGTGACGGCACCTTTGGGCCGGACTCTCCGGTGAGCCGCCAGGACTTGGCGGTGATGGTGGCGAACTTTTCCAAGGCTACCGGCAGGAAAATGAACGCGGTGAACCCGGCCATGTCTTTTTCTGACGGCTGGAAAATCAGCTCCTATGCTGCCGCAAGTGTTTCTGCCTGCCAACGGGCCGGGATACTCAACGGCTATACTGACCGCACCTTCCGCCCCACCCAGACTGCCAACCGGGCGGAGGCTGCTTCCCTGTATGCCCGCTTTTTAAACAAGTGCAATACAGAACGGTATGAAATTGTGCAAAAGCGTGTCAACGGCGTGCCAGTACGGGCAGTGGTGTTTGACCCTCACAGCTTTTCTTCCAGCGTTATGCTGGCCCAGAACAAAATTACCGGGCGGGAAGGGCCTGGCTCCTTAGTGAGCCGTTCCGGAGCTGTTATCGCTGTAAACGCCGCCTTTTTCTATATGGACTCTTACATCCCCATCGGCACCATGATAAGCGGCGGGAAGGTATTGACAGTGGACAACTTGTTTGCCCCGGCAAAGTCTGCCTTTGTGATGGACTCCAGGGGAAACTGCTCCATAGAGAATTTTGCCACTCGCCACAGGGCTGTGCTGCACAGCGTCCAGGGAGAAGCCGTTTTGGAGAACGTGGGCTTTAACCAGAAGCCTATGGTGCCCCAGGACACCACCCGGGTGGTGTTTACCAAAGATTTCGGCACCAGCCTGACCTTTACCGCCCGGGACGCTGTGGTGGTAAGCTCCGGCGGGTTTATCACCCAGGTGCTGCACAACACAGATGTGAATATCCCTTCCGATGGCTATGTGCTTGCCCAGCGCAGCCGCCGGGCAAGTGCGGACGCTTTCTTTGACACAGCCCAGGTGGGCGACCGGGTTGATTTGCAGCGCAGCTATGAAGGCGCTTCCACCCAGGACATCAAGCTTTCCATTGGCTTAGGGCCGCGCATTGTGAAAAACGGCATGGTATATGGCAATGCTGACACTTACCGGGCCGAGGGCTTCAAAGATCCTGGCATTACCGTATACAACGCCAGGCGGGCCTGCATCGGCATTAAGCAGGACGGGAAAATTATGCTGCTTACCGCCAACACAAACCTGAGCAGCCTCTCGAAAATCATGGTGAGCCTGGGATGCCGGGACGCTGTGAACTGTGACGGCGGCGGCTCTACCAACCTGTTTGTGGACGGGCAGTGGCTGTATGGGCCGCAGGAGCGGAAGCTGAACCATATGCTGGTGTTTAAATAGAAAAAATTTTTGTATGCAGCAGCCCCCGGTACACAAAAACGTGCGCCGGGGGCTGCTGCTTTTACCTAATAAATAATTACTCCTGGGGACAGACAACAACTTTAATGGACTCGCTGCTCATCTGCTCTGCAATGGCTTCCGCCATTTTGCCCAAGGGGAAGCGGTGGGTGATGATGGGGGTGAAATCCAGCTTGCCCGCATTGAGAAGCTGGACGGCCCGGTGGTGGGTGTCGGGATTTACAAAAGAGCCTTTTACAGTCAGCTCCTTCTTGTACATATCAAACAGAGGAAGCTGGAAGGTGCCGTCCACCTTGGGGACGCTGAACAGGACAATAGTGGCACCCTTTTTGGCAAAGTCAAAGGCGCTCTGCACAGCG
>JAAVYD010000171.1 GCA_022790955.1 Bacillota bacterium | reverse complement strand
CCTGTGCTCCGATACCTCCCTCTCCGATGAAACAATTCTGGATTATTATGCTCACCGTTGGTCTATTGCGGTATTCTTCCGCTCTCACAAACGCTATATGGGGTTGAACGCTTTCATGGTCAGGGCTGCCAAAGCGATTGACCGGCTGTTGCTCGTCCTCGCTCTGGCTCATTTCTTCTTTTCCTCTGGCCTTGATCGTATTTTGCCCTTTTGCTGTGGCCTTCGTCTTTGTAGGTCCTCTCTCGGTGCTTTTTGAATTTGCTCATTTATAGGAGATAATCTAAATTCACCATAAATTTTCTCCGAAAAAATCCAGCAAAAATCTTGGCTATCCTCTGTTATATGTATGATAAAACCTTGAGCAAATTTCTGAACTATCTTTTCATAATCCCGGCAAATAGCAATACGTTATGGCTTTACTGTGATAAGGAAGTATTCGCGGCAACTTATTATCAACGCTGATAAACAGAGTGCAGACAAAAGCAGAGAACACATCGCTTTCATTAGTGATGTGTTCTCTGCTTTTCTGTTCTGCAATAGAACACCGTTTTTGAGAGCAGATATATAAAACCTTGCCCTATCATTGGCGGGAAAAGGCTCCCGGCCTCTTTGTGGGATTTGACTGGCGCTTCTTGACCGGGGCCGTAAGAACAAAAGCGCGCTGCTTATAAAGCCATGTGCAGCTCTCCGGTAGGGCTGAAGCCCAGGCTTTTATAAAAGGCCTGGGCTGTGAAATTATCGTCCCCGGTGAGGAGGGTAAGCTCGGAAGCGCGTTGGCCCTCACAGAACTTGACAGCGGATTCCAGCAGGGCGCGGCCTGCCCCCTGCCTGCGCCAGGCGGGATCCACAAAAAATTCCGTAATCTCTCCAGAAGGCTCCTGGTAGCAGAAGGAATGCTTGAGCAGACAGCAGCAAAAGCCGATTAAAGCCCCGCTTTCTTCTGCTTCCGCCACGAAAACCTGTTCAGGGCCGGGAGCCTCCAGGGCAGCCCGGATGCCCTCTGGCGTCTGATCCCCAGGGCCGTTGAAGGCTTCGTTCAGGCGTAAAAGCTGGGGCGCATCTTTTGGCTGGGCAAACCGGATAGTGATAGGCATAAAGGTTCTCCTTCTCAATCCTATTTTGGGTATAGGGCGCAGTGCCCGGGAAGCAAGAAAAGTATAGCATTTTCAAAGGGTTTCCACAAGAGAGACTGCGGATTTCTCAGGTTCAGTCCTGGCAGATGGCCATCTTTGGGAAGAAATTTCACATTCCGGCAGACTTAATTGCTTTCCTTCGGGAAGAATGGTATAATTTATCATATTATTACAGTACAAATTGAGGGGAAAGGGGCGCGGCTATATGAGACGCTGGTTACCCGGCCTGT
>JAAVYD010000038.1 GCA_022790955.1 Bacillota bacterium | reverse complement strand
TTTATTTTAACCCGTTAAGAGAGTTTATTTTGTCGTACTCTTGTCGTACCATACTGTCTTTAAGTCCGCAAACCCTTGATTTTACTGGTCTTTTCCGCCAAGCGTTTTCATCGTGGGGAATAATAAAATATCTCTTATGGAAGATTGATTTGTGAGCAGTATAATCAGACGATCTACGCCTATTCCGAGTCCGCCCGTAGGGGGCAGCCCTACCTCAAGAGCGTTTACGTAATCCATATCCATAGGATGCGCTTCATCATCGCCCGCTTCAAGCTGAGCCTGCTGATTCTTAAAACGTTCATACTGATCTATTGGATCGTTCAGCTCAGAAAAAGCATTCGCGATTTCCCATTTATTAATATAAGCCTCGAAACGGTCTGTAATACGCGGATCTTCCGCGTTTCTTTTTGCAAGCGGAGAAACTTCAACAGGATGTCCCATTACAAAGGTCGGCTGATCGAGATGTTCCTCACAGAATTCCTCAAATAACTCCGCGATTATCTTTCCTCTCGTCATGCTCTCTGCATCTTCTATACCATGCTTCTTTGCTACCGCCTGAGCTTCTTCATCTGTATTTATCTGTGCAAAATCCTCGCCGAGCCACTTCTTTATGCCTTCTTCCATGGAAATTCTGTTCCATGGCGGCGTAAGATCGAATTCTTTATCCTGATATTTCAGAATCATTGTTCCATAAAGCTCCTGGCAAAGAGATGAAACGAGATTTTCCGTCAGCTCCATCATATCGTTGTAATCGGCGTAAGCCTGATAAAGCTCGATGTTCGTAAACTCAGGATTGTGCCTTGTATCCATGCCTTCGTTTCTGAACATTCTGCCCATCTCGTAAACTCTGTCCAGTCCGCCTACTATAAGCCTCTTTAAATACAGCTCGTTGGAAATTCTCAGCTTCATATCCAGATCCAACGTGTTGTGATGAGTTTCAAACGGTCTTGCATTAGCGCCGCCGGCGATCACAGTCAAAATAGGCGTTTCTACCTCCAGATATCCTCTGTCGTCTAAAAACTTCCTGATTCCTCTTATAATAACGGCTCTCTTTCTGAAAATATCTCTTACATCCTCGTTCATAATAAGATCCACGTATCTCTGACGATATCTAAGATCCGTATCCGTTAAACCGTGGAATTTCTCCGGAAGTACCTGGATAGACTTTGCCAGTAAAACTACGGTATGAGGTCTTATGGAAATTTCTTCTGTCTTAGTCTTAAAGACTTCGCCTTTAACGCCGATTATATCTCCGATATCATAAGTTTTAAAAATCTTATATTCATCCGGCGTAATATTGTCCCTTGCCACAAAGCACTGTATTCTGCCCTGTTTATCCTGAAGATCTATAAATGAAACCTTTCCCATGACGCGCTTGGCCATTATTCTGCCTGCGCAGCTAACTTCTTTGCCTTCCATTTCATCGAAAGCAGATTTAATATCCGCGCTGTAAGCGTCAACATCCCATTTAGCAATCTTAAACGGATCTCTGCCGTCGCTTCTAAGCTGCTCTAATTTTTCTCTTTTAATCTTTCTCTGCTCGTTTAGTTCCTGCTCTGTAACTTCAGGTGCATTGTTCTGTTCTTCACTCATCTGTAACTCTCCGATCTATCTGCTGATTTCTAAAACTCTAAGCCTGACTATACCATCCGGAATCTCAATGGAAACGTCCTCGTTAAGACCTACGCCCATAAGCCCGCTGCCCACAGCCGATTCGTTGGAAACCATGCCGTTAAGCGGGTCGGACTCATTTGAGCCGACTATTTTATATGTGAACACATCGTTCGTATCCAGGTCCTCAACTTTTACCGTATGACCCAGATTTACTCTATCCGAAGTGATCTCAGATTCATCGAGGACTCTTGCGTTTCTTATCATGTTTTCGAGTTTGAGAATTCGTTCCTCAAGCTCCGCCTGCTCGTTTTTAGCCGCGTCGTATTCTGCGTTTTCCGAAAGGTCGCCGTAAGAAATAGCCTCTTTCAGGCGCTCGGCTACCTCAAGACGCCTTACTGCGGTAAGCTCCTCGTGTTCTGCAACCAGTTTATCGTACCCTTCCTGAGTTACGACCATTACTTCTTTTGCCATACTTTACACCGTTCCTTTCCTATGGTTTTACATTTTTATACAATGCAAAACGCTTACTTCCGATCTCAGCAATCATGCAAAATCTAAGCTCTGATATATTAATATAAATTTCCACAGTTTTACTTTTAATAAAATCCGCCGCGCTCTTAATTATTAATATAAACACCTTAATTTCCTGCAAGCTCGTCGAGCGCCAGCAGGATTTGTTCAGCCTTTTCCATTTCGTTTATCCTGCGACGCAGCGACGCGGCCTTCGGCATGCCTTTTATATACCAGCCGATGTGCTTTCGCATAATACGCACGCCTGCATACTCGCCTTTTTCTTCTATCATATAACCGAAATGTCGTTTCACAATATTAATTTTTTCCTCGCTCGACGGAATATAATCCCTGCCTTCATTCAAAGACTGAAATATCCACGGATTTCCCAGTACGCCTCTGGCGATCATCACCATATCGCATCCTGTTTCTTTAAACATAGCCTCCGAGCTGTCTACATCAAAAATATCTCCGTTTCCTATAACAGGAATATTAACTGCTTCTTTAACCTGACGTATAACATCTCTGTCCGCCGTGCCGCTGTACATCTGCACCCGCGTCCTGCCGTGAACACAAATCGCGGACGCTCCGGCGGCTTCCATGCGTCTGGCGTTCTCCACTGCGTTTACGGAATGAGAATCCCAACCGATGCGCATCTTTACGGTAACGGGTTTTTTCGCCTTTTTTACCACGGCTTCAACAATATCGCTTATAAGTTCCGGTTCTTTAAGCAGCGCAGAACCGTCGCCGCTCTTTACTACTTTCGGCACAGGACATCCCATATTAATATCCAAAATACAATTCTTCCTGCCGGAAAGCGCTTCCGCCGCATAAGCCATCATTTCAGGCTTCGACCCGAAAATCTGATACGCAACCGGCTGCTCGTCGTCGTAAATTCTTAATAACTTTTCTGTGTTTTTATCGTTATAATAAAGTCCCTGGGCGCTTATCATCTCGGAATACACCGCGCCCGCCCCGAATTCTCTGCATATCCTCCTGAAAGGCGCGTCTGTAATCCCTGCAAGAGGCGCAAGAAAATACGGATTATCAAATTCCACATCTGCAATCTTAAATCTGCTGACAGTATTATTCATTCTCCGCACACAATTCTATGTTTTCTTTGCTCAGATTATTTCTTCTTCCGAAATTATGTTTATTTTTTTCATATATAAGCTGAAGTCCCTCAAGAGTCAGCAGCCTGTCCACATGATCAATAGACTTAACGCCTCTTGAAACCATAGTCGCAAGCCCTCCGGTCGCCACCACCGTCATCTTATCGGGATTTCCTCCGGTATACTCGCCGTATTCTTCTTTCATTTTATTAATGATATAATCAACAACGCCCATATGACCGTACACCAGACCCGACTGCATGCTCTCGATAGTATTTCTGCATATAACATGACCCGGTTCGATAAGCTCAACCCTCGGCAGCTTAGCCGTTTTTTCAAACAACGCGTCCGATGAAATTTTTATTCCCGGAGCAATAGTACCGCCGAGATACTCACAACTTTCGGATATACAGCAGAATGTCGTTGCCGTACCAAAATCTATTATTATGAGCGGTCCTCCGTATTTATGATACGCCGCCACAGCGTTCACTATCCTGTCTGCGCCTACCTGCTTTGGATTATCATATTTGATAACCATGCCCGTCTTAATCCCCGGACCGACTTCTATCGCTCTGATGTTGAAATACTTTATGGATAAATGCTGCAAAGTATACGAAATAGACGGAACTACCGTTGAAATAATAACGTCCTTTACATCCGCCAGATTTAGGTTGTGATATGAAAACAGTTGATTTATAAGCATGCCGTATTCGTCTGCGCTTTTATCCTTATCTGTTTCCATACGCCAGTTTTGAATCAGCTTTTTATCCTTAAATACACCTAATACGATGTTCGTATTTCCTACATCAAATGCTAATAACATATTTATTTATCCTCCTCGCCTGGCCCGGGAGAACGTTTTCAAATCCCCCGGGATAAGGTGACACGATAAAATCTATAATCTACTCGTTGCTGTTTTTATCGGTGTCGGAATCTTTCTTGTCTTCGGCTTTTACGTCCGTATCTTCATTTATATCGCTGCCTGATTTGTTAGATTCAGGAACTTCAACTCCGCTGTCGCGATCATCATTCTTTTTTTGAGCCTCAACGCTGCTTTTGCCGTCGTCGCTGCTATTCTCAAACAATTTAGTATCGCTGTCTGCATTGTCCTTTTCCATGAATCTGCGCGGCTTCTTTTTCTCAAATACTATATTATCCGGTGAGAGCACTTCGATTATAATTTCCTCTCTGCCTTCGGTTTCTGCTTTTCTCGCTTCTTCCTCCGCGCCTTCTTTAGCTGCGATTTCGCGCTGCTTTGCTATTTTTTCAGCTTTCTTGCTCTCGGCTGTTCTCGCTTCGTCTACGATCTGCTCACGGGATTTTTCTCCTGTATACAGATCTTCAAATTGCTGAGCATCCAGCGTTTCTATATCGAGCAGAGTTTCAGCAACGAGTTCCAGTTTATCGCGATTAGCTTCAAGCAATTCTTCCGCCTTGCGGTAAGCATTGTCTATCATTCTCTTTACTTCTTCGTCTATTAAAGACGCCGTAGCTTCTGAATAATTTCTTCTTGAAGTAAAATCCTTGCCGATAAAAACTTCATCGGAATCACTGTAATTAACCGGACCGAGCTTTTCGCTCATGCCATATCTGCTCACCATGCTTTTTGCAATGTTGGTCGCCCTTTCTATATCGTTGCTCGCTCCTGTGCTGATGTCGTCAAGCACAAGCGCTTCGGCTACCCTGCCGCCCAGCAGATGCACGAGGGAATCCTCCATATGTTTCTTGGATTCAAATGTTCTGTCTTCTTTAGGCAGAAACATGGTCATACCGCCGGCCATTCCTCTCGGAACGATCGTTACCTGATGCACAGGATCCGAATTTTCGAGATTTCTTATTAAAACAGCGTGACCCGCTTCGTGATAAGCCGTCAGGCGTCTTTCCTTTTCTGTTACTGTTTTGCTCTTCTTCGCAGGACCTGCCATTACTTTTGTAATTGCTTCCTCGATTTCTTCCATCATTATAGTTTTACCGTCGCGGCGCGCAGTAAGAAGCGCAGCCTCGTTCAGCACGTTTTCTATATCAGCCGGCGAGAATCCCGGAGTCATGCGCGCAAGAACATTAGGCGACACGGACTCGTCGAGAGGTTTATTCTTGGAATGGGTAATAAATATTTCTTCTCTGCCTTTAACATCAGGAAGCCCTATCACAATCTGACGGTCGAATCTGCCTGGTCTTAAAAGCGCCGGATCTAAAACGTCCGGTCTGTTGGTAGCGGCGAAAACTATTACGCCTTCGTTAAGACCGAAGCCGTCCATCTCTACGAGCATCTGATTAAGAGTCTGTTCTCTTTCGTCGTGACCTCCGCCGAGTCCCGCGCCCCTGCGCCTGCCCACGGCGTCTATTTCATCTATAAAAATTATACTCGGCGCGTTTTTCTTTGCCTGATCAAAAAGATCCCGCACTCTGGACGCTCCCACGCCGACGAACATCTCTACAAAATCCGAACCGGAAATACTGTAAAACGGCACGCCCGCTTCTCCGGAAACAGCTTTTGTAACATACGTTTTTCCCGTGCCCGGAGGACCTACGAGCAGCACTCCTTTGGGTATCCGCGCTCCGAGTTCGGTATATTTTTTTGGCTTTTTAAGAAAATCAACGATTTCCTCAAGTTCTTCCTTTTCTTCTTTCAATCCGGCAACGTCGTCGAACGTAACCTTCTTGCCGTCGTCTTTATAAAGCCTCGCCTTGCTTTTTCCGAAAGACATGGCTTTGCCTGCGCCTCCCTGGCTGGAGTTCATAAAGAATATCCATATTCCTACAAATATTACGATAGTAAGCACATACGGCAGCATAGAAATATACCACGGAACCGTCTTAGGTTCTTCACTCGTTACTACCAGATTGCCTTCCTGTACCTGCGGCATAATATATTCCGAATTTATTGTCATAAGCTGTATGCTCGACGGAGCGTAAGCGTGTATAACTGTTTTATCCTTTAGAGTAGCCTGCATGCTCGTTTCTATAAGGGTTAATTCCGTTACATTTTCATTCTTAAGCTCTGTCACGAATTCAGAAAATTCAACTTCTTTTATTTCTGTTCCCGTCTGCATTTCCATATAGAAATAAGCCATGCCTATAACCACAAGAAATATTAACGCATAGACAATAAATGTCTTATACCATTTGTTCTTCAAATCCGACCTCCTTTATATGTGAATTTTTACCATATTCGAGAACCAGTATCTCTGTATTTTAACATAGCACTTATTAATATTCAATAGTAAGAATTCGCATAGTTTCAACGGATTGCACGCATTCAGCCGATACTTCCTTTCCCGCTGCAACTATACGCCCGCCGCACGCTAAAAGAACCGTCGTTTCTCTTAAATGCTTTGGGATTTTTCTGTCCACAAAAAAATCCTGCAATTTTTTAGAACCTTTCATACCTTTAGGTCTTATTCGATCCCCCGGCAGCTTATTCCTGAACGCAGCCCTGCCCATAGCCGTTAACTTATCAAAATCAAGGTATAAAAATACCTTACAATCCTGCCTTTTTGCCGCCGGTTTTTCTCCGTCTGCCTGAATAAGCCTCATATAAATGCTTATTCCGCCCGCCTGCACCTCGGCGATACCTGCCTCAAGCAATTCTTCATACGGCACAGCGACGGCAGACTCTATTTTAGATGAGTTTTTTCGATTTAAAAACCACAGTCTGCCATACGACAGCCTGGCGTAATAGCCCTTTGTAATATCTGTTTCCTTGGATTCCGCGCCCGAACCTATCAGTTCTATGATACTTTCAACATGCGCCGCGTCCATATTCTGATCCAGCCCGGCGCGTTTTGCGCACAGGCGGATAACACGCTTGGCAACCGCCGAATGCAGTCTTGAAAAACCGTCGAGCATCAAACTGCATTCCTGCTGATTCCACCGACGACATTTTTTATTAATAATTTCTGCCTCTGGATTTTTCAAATTCATTTCTTCATGCGATTGATTACTATTCTTATTATCAGCACATATTTTTATTCCTGAAATCAGATTGCTCGTCTGCGATTCTCGGTCATTAATATCGCCTGCTGTTTCGGTATTAATGTTTTTTCCTTCAACCTGATTATATTCTAAATCTTGCCCTGTATAATTAGCATCGTTTAATTGCGATTGACTATTTGATTTCATGCTCTGATATTGATTATCGCCCTTAACATCAACGCTTAAAACCATATCGCTGTCTTTTTCATCATGCATTCTTTTTCTCATCAGGACTTCATCTTCTGATAATTTACATCCTGACTTTAAATACTCATTGCCAATCGCCGATTCACGATATAATTCTAAATCCAAATACTTTACAGCCTCTGCAGACATAAAATCCTCATCCTCAGCAGCCTGACTTCCAAGCCGTACAAGCGCTGATACGATATTCGGATTAAACTCCCGCTCTATCTCAGGCAAAAGATTCAGCCTGATTTTATTTCTCGTATAAATCGGCTCGTTATTCGTGCTGTCAATCCTCGGCTCAAGACCGTTTTGTTTGCAGTAATCCTCTATCTCCTGCCTGCTCAAATCCAGCACCGGACGAATCACCACGCCGTCGCTTCTTATATAGCTTATCCCGGAAAGCCCCTTAACACCGGTGCCCCGCATTATCCTCATTATTATAGTTTCAGCCTGGTCGTTCAAATTATGAGCAACCGCTATCCTTTGAGCATTTTTCTGGCGTCTTACTTTTTCAAAAGCGCTGTAACGAATCATCCTGCCCGCTTCCTCGGTACTCATTCCCCAAGCCTGCGCTTCCGCATTTACATCGTAATTAAACGATATGCACTCCGCTTTAAAGGATTCAGCCAACTTTTTAACATATCTTTCATCCTCGTCGCTTTCCGCGCCGCGCAGTCCATGATTTATATGAACGGCATAAATACGACCGATACCAAGCTCCTCTTTAAGCGCGCAGAGCCCATGAAAAAGACATACGGAATCAGGTCCGCCGGACAAACCGACAACCACTCTGTCCCCAGGGGAAATCATGCTGCGATATTCTATTGTTTTTCTTATCTTATCTATAATCATAATTTATACCACCTAAAAATCTCCCGCATGACTTTTTCAAAAACTTATTGTCACTGTTTTTAATATTATTAATATTTACTGCTGTCGTCCGACTCGTATATTTTATGTTCCGCTCCTGTTTGAAAAGCAAAATATTAACAGCGATTCGTAAAGATTTCAAATTTATCCTCTAACTTACCATTTTATTTTAACGTATAATCGTATATTTTCAACAAATCGATTTCATCGCTATAGACTTATCTACGCACAATTTGTCGTATCTTCCCGCAATTTGTAGTTATATACTGTCTGTTTTAACGCATAAGATTAAAGGTACAATTATTACGCAAGATAAATTAGGAGGCAATTATGTTATTTCGACGCAATATCTCAAACGACAAACAGCCGAAATACGGTATAATATCCGGAGCGTCAGGTATGCCTAAGCAGCTTGGCATCTCAGGGGACAGTTATATGTGCCGCAGACTTTCGGATAATAGATATATTATAGCTCTGGCTGACGGCATGGGTACGGGTCAGGAAGCATCAGAATGCAGCCGATTCGTGCTGGACAGCCTTTACCAGCTTCTGCGCGTAGGACTGGATTACGAAACCATCATCGGTTCCCTTAATGCCGCGGTTCCCATGAATATAGATTCCGAATCCTTTTCTACTCTGGACATGGCGATTTTTAATTTAGATGTGGGAATATGCCATCTTTATAAAGCGGGCGCAGCCCCCACCATAATCCAGCGCGGCGAGGAAACGGGAATTATAAGACTTCCATCCCTTCCCATCGGCATACTCGACAAACCGGATTTTAAAAAACTTTCGTTTGAGATCGAACGCGGAGACCGCCTGTTTTTTATGTCCGACGGCGTAAGCGAAGCCGCTCCTCCAGACGACAATCTCGCCTGGGCAAGAACACTGATAACCGATTATCCGAACGAAAAACCTCGATCCATGTCCGAACGCCTCATCTGGGGTTCTACCATAAGATACGGACAGAACGAACGGGACGATATGACTGTTATAAGCGCTGAAATCGTTTAAAATACAAGCATTACGGTTAATATTAATGCCTTAATCTATGCCGAAAAATTTTTTTGCCGTATCGCAGGTCGCCTCCGCTACTTCCTCAAAAGATATTCCTTTAAGTTCAGCGATCTTTCTCGCCGTATACCCTACGAGAGAAGGATCGTTTCTTTTTCCCCTGAAAGGCTCAGGCGTAAGATAAGGCGCGTCTGTTTCTATGCACATATGCTCCAGCGGAATAACGTCCAGTACAGCCTTTGCTTTTCTGTTATTACCGTAGGTCACAGGCCCCGCAATAGAAAAATAACAGCCCAGCTTTAAAAGCTGTCTTGCAAACTCCGCGCTTCCGGAATAACAATGCATGAGAACTCTTGTCTTTTCAAACGCCTTTTCTTCAACGAGTATATCTTTAACATCCCCATGAGCTTCACGATCGTGTATGATAATCGGCAGATCTAATTTTATGGCAAGCTGTATCTGACGTCTGAACCAATATTGCTGTACGTCGTGAGGCGTATAATTCCAGTAATAATCCAGCCCGATCTCGCCGATGGCTTTTACCTTCGGCTTTTTTGCCAGCCCTTCTATTAATGCAAACATATCCTCGTCCATGTCGCAGGTGTGCTGAGGATAAAATCCTACGGCAGCATATATCCACGGATATTCCGCCGCCAATTTTATAGCGTTCTGCGAAGTTTCCAGATCCACGCCGGGATTCAGGACATAAGATATCCCGCTCTCTTTTAATTTATCTAAAAGCTCTTCTCTGTCCTCGTCAAATTCTTCGACGTCGAGGTGAGCGTGAGAATCAAATAACATGCTTTTCTCCTTTCTCAAAAGGGCTGCATAAAGCAGCCCCTTTATTTCAATCTATTTCACCAGACCTCCATCCGGAGCATCGGTGGTAACAAATTCCAGTCTGTCGCCGTTATCGGCAAACAGAATCATACCCTGCGACGCTTCTCCTCTCAGCTTGGCAGGCTTCAGATTAGCCGCAACTACAACACGCTTTCCTTCCATATCCTCAGGAGAATAAAATTCCGCTACGCCAGATACAATCTGCCTTGTTTCTTCGCCGATTTTTACCTGAGAAACTAAAAGCCTGTCCGCTTTCGGATGCTTTTTGCAGGAAATTATCTCGCCCACACGAAGCTCGATCTTATCAAAATCGTCTATCGTGATCTGCGGCTTGCCGCTTTCCCCGGCTTTTGCGTCCGATTTTTTACTATTTCCGCCCTTCGCCTGAGCAGCGTCCTTTTCGGCTTTTTCTTTGGCTATGCGCATCTGTTCCGCAGTCATAGCTTCCAATTCCGCCAGCTCCTTGTCTATATCAAGTCGCGGGAATATAGGATCGCCTTTTTTAACCCGCTTTCCTGTCATTATGCTGAATTTCTTCGTATCCTGCCAATCAACAGGCTCTCCGGCAATTCCGAGCTGCTCTCTTATCTTCTCGGACGTATTGTGCAGGAACGGATTTATAAGCACTGAAACGATGCGTATAGATTCTGCGAGATTATGCATAACTGTATCTAATCTGCCTTTGAGCGACTCGTCCTTTGCGAGTACCCACGGCGCTGTTTCGTCTATATATTTATTTGTTCTTCTTATCAGTTTCCAGATTTCTTCTAACGCCAGATTAAAGCCAAACTTATCCATATGAGCTTCAACTCGTTCCGCTGCGTTCACTGCCATCTCTATGAGTTCTGCATCCGTTCCTTCTTTTTCGCCCTCTGCAGGCACAATGCCGCCGTCGTATTTCTCGATCATAGCAATAACTCTGTTCACGAGATTTCCCAGATCGTTAGCAAGATCGTAATTCAAACGATTAAGCATTACTTCATTAGTATAAAGACCATCCTGACCAAAAGTGTACTCCCTTAGCAGAAAATATTTTAATGCGTCTATGCCATAACGATTTATCAATGTAACCGGATCGACCACGTTTCCTCTTGATTTCGACATTTTGCCGCCCTCAAGCAATATCCAGCCGTGACCAAGAACATGTTTCGGCAGCGGCAGATCCAGCGACATAAGAATTGCGGGCCATATAATAGAATGAAATCTTACGATCTCCTTGCCCACAAGATGAACTCCCGGCCAGTATCTTTCGTAAAGTTCCGGAATGTCCGGATATCCGAGAGCAGTGATGTAATTTGTAAGAGCGTCCAGCCATACATAAATAACATGTTTTTCGTCGATAGGAACTTTAATTCCCCACTCAAAGGTACTCCTTGATATGCATAAATCTTCGAGCCCCTGCTTAACAAAATTTATCATTTCGTTTCTGCGGGATTCGGGCTGTAAGAAATTAGGATTATTTTCCAGAAGATCGAGAAGACGATCCTGATATTTGGAAATACGGAAGAAATAAGCCTCCTCTTTAGCTTTCTCCACTGGTCTGCCGCAATCCGGACACTTACCATCCGCAGCCTGCACCTCCGTCCAGAAAGATTCGCACGGCGTACAATAAAGACCTTCGTATTCGCTCTTATAAATATCGCCTTTGGCGTGCATCTTCATAAATATATCCTGAACTCGCTTTACATGGCGTTCCTCAGTAGTTCTGATAAAATCATCGTAAGAAATCTCCATAGTATCCCATAATTCTTTTATCCTGCTCACTACTTCATCTACATAAGCCTGCGGCGTAACGCCGTTTTTCTCAGCGATAGTCTGGATTTTCTGTCCGTGTTCATCCGTTCCTGTTAGAAACCGCACGTCGTATCCTGCCGCGCGCTTAAACCTCGCAAGGGCGTCCGCCATCACCGTGCAGTAAGTATGTCCGATATGAAGATCCGCGCTCGGATAATATATCGGCGTTGTTATATAAAAAGTTTTCTTATCCTCTGACAAGCTCCACAGCTCCTTTCTCATCTGTATCTTTAACAAAAATTATATTAAATATTACCGCCCCAAGTATTAAAACTCCGCCGAGCAGCGCAAATGAACCCGGACGCTCTCCTATTATAAGGAATACCCAAAACGGATTTAATACCGCCTCAAACAAACCTATAAGAGAAGCGTTTACGGCTCCTGTTCTCTTTATTCCTCTACCGAAAACGTAATACGCAAGACCGATCTGGAATGCTCCGAGGGCAATTACCGCCGCAATGATGCTCGAACTCAGCTCTAATGGTCCCAAATTAATAAAAGGCGCTGCAGCCGCAAATATCATAAATGAAAGCAGAAAGGCTACCATACTTGAATCGTCGTTATTCGCCTCCGGTCTGCCGTTTACGAAAATCAGTCCCGCATATGTAAGACCAGACACCACGGCGATCATATTGCCAATCAAATGCCCGGAATCCAATTTATCGCAGAAGAACAGCACCATACCTGCAAAAGCCGTCAATACAACCCCTGTCTGTTTAATAGAAGGCAGTTTCTTTTTGCTCGCGCACACCATTATAAGCACGAATATAGGCGACAGATATTGAAGCACTATTGCGTTTGCCGCCGTAGTCAGCTTATTCGCTATGACAAAAGTCAGCGTGGTTGAACTTAAACAGACCGCCGCAAGCATTATTGTAGGATTGATCTTTATTTTAAAGCTGCGCCTTATCGCCGCGAAAAAGAAAAACGCGATAAGAGATCTTACACCGTTTATCATAAGCGGATTCCATGGGACAAATTTGATAAGTACGCCGCCGGAGGACCATATCACGGCGGCAATAAAAATATATAAATTACCTTTGCCCTGTTCAGTCATTTACTGCTCGCTGTCCTTTCCCGATTCGGCATGTTCTTTTATGAAGGTCAAAGTTTTTTTCATCCTTGCGTCTGACGTAAACGCCTGTATATGTTCCTCGCCTATTCTCTCTTTAAGTTCCGCTCTTGTTATACCGTATCTCTTTGCCATAGCTTCCATTTCCGCTTCAAGTTCAAATTCTGATATTGTAATATCCTCGGTCTGTGCAATGGCGTCTAACACGAGCCTGGACTGCATCCTTAAAAGCGCCTGATCCTTAAGCTGTTCTTTCATCTTTTCATCGCTCATTCCCGTCATTTCATAATATCTGACAGGATCAAGACCTCTCATCTTAAGCATGGCTTTCCATTCTTCCACCATGTTTCCGGCTTCCAGTTCCACATAAGAATCTTCTATAACTATCTCGGAATCGCTTATTATCTCAAGCAGCAGCAGGCTTTCATAGTCGGCTTCAGCGCCCATCTCTTTCTGCTGCGCATATTTTTCTCTTATATCTTTTTTAACCGCTTCTTCTAATTCCGGCAGATGCACTTCTTCTATTTTTTTTATTTTTACTTTAAAAAGCGCCGGTCTTCCCGCCAAATTCGGAGCGCCGTAGTCCTCAGGAAATACTACGTTTACATCTACTTCTTCGCCGAGGGAAGCCCCGATAAGCTGTTCCTCAAAACCTGGAATAAACGCGCCCGATCCTATTTCCAGCGGATAATCCGTCCCGCTTCCGCCATCGAAAGCCTCGCCGCCGCAGTAACCTGCAAAATCAATAACGGCGATATCGCCGTTTTTAACGGGTCTGTTCTTTACTTCCAACTTCTGAGCAAAAGCAATCTGCTGCTGTTTCAGCACCTGAGCAAATTCCTCCTCGGTGATCTCAGCAGAAGGCTTTTTTGCAGTCAGACCTTTATAATTTCCCAATGTTACTTTAAATTTTTCTGTCATCGTCATTTAAATTTTCTCCTGTTCTTAATTTCTGTTAAATAACCGAATTAACAATATATTATTCTTTAAATTTATTAAGCTCTGCGGTCTGTTTTATTTTTAATGTTCAATAACCGGCTGAGTACGCAAAAAAACAGCCGATGACCGCGGCTGTTTTTTCCAGGGTAGGAAAATACCCTATATTGTTATATAAAATGTTAAGAGTGAGTGTTTACTGTTCCATCTATACTTTCAGCTTATTAATTAAGCATCGTATTGTATGACATATACGCAAATCCGAATATATTATTGTTATTGATGATTTTACACAGCTTTTAAAATACTGCGTAATTAAATATTTACGCCTGTCATTTTCATTTCTTACAATACCAATTATATATCTTTTTTTCAATAAGTATATGGACCAAAAAGGTTACTTCTCGTTTTTTTACTCGCTTTCTTATACGCCATAATGGCGTCAGCCTTTTTATTTACTCCTAACTTCTCATATGAAGCCGCAATATGTTTTTTTACCGTTGATTGAGATACGAACAGGATTTTGCCTATAGCTCCCGCCGTATACCCTTCGCATACCAGATCCATGATCTCACATTCACGCTTTGTAAGCGGTATATGTCTTTGACCTTCTCTGTATAATTTTCTGTTTGCAGAATATTCTTTAGTTTTTTCCAATATCTTTAATGCAAACGGTGTTCCTATATCCTCAAGTACTTCCTCTGCATCGTATACCATCTCCGCTATCACTATATATATATCGTCGGGTTCCGCAAGCTCCAGCGCCTTTACCATTATATCCTTCGCCTGCGCCTTTCCATCTGTGTGATATATGGCTATCGACATATACATAAGCGATACTATCATGCCTGTAAGATTGCCGCTTTTCTTATACATTTCAAACATAGCGCGGCTTACCTCTCCGAGCTTTTGATAATCTCCGCGTTCTATCGTGATCCTTCCTCCGAGCAAATATCCTACCGTTCTCACGGGAGCCATAAGTTTTGTTTTCGACATATCGCCTTCGCGCAGCCACTGAGGTATCATTTCGAGCTGACCGGTATAACTGTAAATAAATCCTAATACGAACTCGTAACAGCCGAGAAGTATAGGATTGCTCTGCTTTTCTACCTCCTGAACCATCTGTATCAATATATCGTCTATTTCCCTGAAGTTACCGTGAAAAAGCGCTATACGCACCAGCACAAATAAGCTCGACATAATTATACCGCTCTGTTCTCTTGTCTTAGCCTTATATAAAGCCTTATACAGTATCATTTCCGCCGCTTCAAAATTGCCGCGCATATACTCGTATTCCGCCCGTATTAAATAATCGTATCCCGCTCCGCAGCCGTTTGCTATATGTTCAAATATCCAAAATTCATTTTCTACCAATTCGACTAACTCTATGAGATCGCCGGGAATCTTATGATATAAAGTAGTTGTAAGCGGGAATCCGAAAGTAATTATAACGTTTGCGTCAAATATCCGCGACGTTCCTCCGTCAAAATATTTATTAGCTCTCTCGTAACACTCAAACATCTTTTTCAGATCGTTGAATGCGGTCAGACTTTCTATAAGCGCGATTTCTCCAAGTATCTGATTTTTATCCTCAAGCTCATCGGCTTTAAGGTAATACTCCTTAGCTTCCTCAAGCATCTTTGCGCCTTTTTTAATACTTATAGTCAAACTGTATGAATATATATACGTAAGATATCCTATCGGATTCACTAATTTTTCACTGAGTTCCATATTACCAAATGCGTTTTCTATTATGCTCGGCGCGCTGTTCATAAGATTGCTCGCATATCTTTCAGACATAATCTCAAGTATTCTGCCGTTATCCCGGCATCTGCTGTACGCCTTTATCGCTTCTATCCTGTCGCCGAAGGCTCTGCACCAATCGCCGTGCCGTTCGTATACGCGCCGTTTATCTATATCGCAGTCGGTTTTTTCAAATTCTTCGCGCATAATCTCTCTTAAAAGAAAATGAAAACTGTAAAGCTGGAATCTGTCGTCAAACTTTACAAAGCATCTGCAGTCGTACATCTTTTTTATTACCTCGCGAATGCTCCTGTTTTCCGTCACAAATTCCGCCTGTTCCAGCGTAAAATTCGACAGCTTAGATAGTATGGTCAGAGATTTTTGTATATTTTCGTCGAATCTGTTGAATATAGTGCTTCGCACAAGCTCATTCCCAATCTCCATACTGTCAAAATCATGGTGTACGGAATAATGCATAAACGCGAGATATATTCCTGCCGGCCATCCTTTTGTCTTTTCGCAAAGTTTATCTACTTCTTTCTCGGAAAGCGCCATATCATTTAAAATAAAAAAGTTTTCGGACTCCATTCGTGAAAACTGGAAATCCTTTTCTTCTATCAGTCCGGCATCTCCGTCGGATATCATTTTATCTACATCCATCTGAGGATACGTACGGGAAATAAGGACTATATGAAGTCCCTGTATCTTAGCCATAGCTACTCGTTCTATTATAGAATGAAGACACTTGCTTTTGCAAAGATAAACGTCGTCAAATACAACGACTGTTTCCATCTCCATTTCATCGGATATCATGGAAATAAGTCTGTCCGCATCCGCCGCGCTGCGCGGAACGCCTGCCTCAAACATTTTTCTGCTCAGCGCGCTGTTAGTATACCTGAGAGTGTTACAAAACTTAACCCACAGCCATATATCCTCGGTTTCTTCTTCTTCAAAAGAAAACCATATATATTTCACTTTTCGTTTCTTTTTCAGAAAATCCCTCAGCGCTGTCGTTTTCCCGAAACCGCTGCCTGCAATCGCTAAAAACAATGGCGTGGAAAAAATACCGTCTAAACGCTTTTTTATATGCGATCTGTGAAGAAACTTGGGTTTTATAAGACTGTTTAAAGAGAATCCGGACATAATATTCAATCCTTTCTTTGGCTTACGCTGATAACATGCCGCAGCAGTGATCTACCTGCCTGTATCCCGAACGCCTCTCAGAGCTTCTAATATTTTATCGCACGCAGTTCCGTCGCCATATGGATTAGACGCCTTGGACATTTTTGCATACTCCGCCGCATCTGTCAAAAGCTCTCTCGCCATCGCAGCAATCGTTTCGCGCTCTACTCCTGCAAGTTTTACCGTTCCGGCAGCCAGCGCTTCCGGCCGCTCGGTTTCGCGCCTTACAACAAGAACGGGCTTGCCCAGCGAAGGCGCTTCCTCCTGCATACCGCCGGAATCCGTAATAACAAAATACGATTTTGCCATAAGATTTACAAAAGGCTGATAACTCAGCGGATCTATAAGATGCACGTTTTCGCAGCCCGATAAAATGCTTCCCGCAAGCTCGCGCACTTTAGGATTAAGATGAACTGGATAAACTACTTCTACATCGTTAAACTCCTGAGCGATATCTCTGATAGCACTGAAAATATTCATCATATACTCTCCGAGATTTTCCCGTCTGTGACAGGTGACGAGTATTACTCTTTTGTTTTCAAAATCCATATTTTTTAAAATATCATCTTCAAATTCATACGGTTTTCCTGCCACATTGAGCAGCGCATCTACCACAGTATTTCCTGTAATGTATATTTTATCCTCTGCTACGCCTTCTTTCAGCAGATTATCGCGATTTTTTACTGTCGGCGCAAAATGAACGGACGCAAGATGTCCTGTTAAAACTCTGTTTACTTCCTCGGGAAACGGCGAATACATGTCATAAGTCCGAAGCCCCGCTTCCACATGCCCCACAGGAATTTTCTGATAAAATGCTGCTAACGCTGTAGAAAACGTCGTGCTCGTATCCCCGTGAACAAGTACGATATCCGGCTTTTCTTTTTCAAGAACGGTTTCCATTCCTGTGAGAACCCCAGCCGTTATCATGCTGAGCGTTTGATTCGGTTTCATTATATTAAGATCGTGATCCGGCGTAAGCTCAAAAAGATCGAGAACCTGATCCAGCATTTCTCTGTGCTGAGCCGTAACGCACAGAACCGATTCAAAATCTTTTGCCGCTTCTAATTTTTTAACCAGAGGCGCCATTTTTATAGCCTCAGGTCTTGTCCCAAATACTGACATTACTTTCATGATTTATGCACCTCCGTTTTCATCCTGCTCGCTGACATTATTTCCTGTTTTACCGCCGGGAAGACCCGTTTTCATTATTTCCTTCATTGACGAATGATCTGCGATAAATACGCATAACAGAATAACAGCAACTACGCTTAAAACTGCTGCTTCAATGAGAACTCTCTCGACTATCAGCACAGCTACCATTCCCATAATAGCGCTGATACAATACATTATAAGTACAGTCCGGCGCTGACCTATACCCGTAGCCATTATTCTGTGGTGCAGATGCCCTTTATCTGCTTCCATTATAGGACAGCCATTTACCCATCTTCTTATAATGGCAAACGCCGTATCGAAGATCGGAAGACCCAGCACTAAAAACGGCACTATCGTAGCTATAAGAGTGGCGCCTTTGGTTGAACCGAAAATTGATATCGCCGCTATCATAAATCCTAAATACAGCGATCCGCTGTCCCCCATAAAGATTTTAGCAGGATGGAAATTGTATGGCAGAAAGCCGAGCGCTCCGCCAGAAACGGCGAGCATTGCAAGCCCCACCGTATATTGCCCGCTTAAAATTGCCGCGTAGCTTATGCAGGCGGACGCTATAAACGCCACTCCGGCAGCCAGTCCGTCAAGACCGTCTATAAGATTAACAGTATTGGTAATTCCAACTATCCACAATACAGTAATAATAGCGCTGAACCAGATTGGAAAATAAATATAAGTTTCCGAATTAAGCGGATTTTTGACGAAATCTATATGAATTCCGCCGATATACAAAAATATTGCGCAGCATATCTGCAAAAGAAACTTCAATTTCGCTCTCATGCCTTTTATATCGTCATACACTCCGACGGCGTATATCATGGCTCCTCCGATTATGATTATTATCATCTTCGGGTCATTGTGAGTGAATATGGCAAGCGCCGTTTCCGTGCCGGCGAATATAGCAAGCCCTCCAAATCTCGGCATGGCTTTTGAATGCATGCGCCTGCTGTCCTTTGGTATATCCATTGCGTTTATTTTTGGTGCGATTTTTATTGCCAGCGGAGTCACAGCGCACGAAATTGCAAACGCCACCAACAGTATCAGTAAATATTTCATTATCCCCTGTTATCTCCCTTATTTCATATTCATAGATAATCTAAAACTTATTTTCATATAACCCCTACAACAATTCTAATTCTAAATCTGCCTCCTTGAGCATCTGCTGGGCATACTCGTCGGGATAGCCTTCTTTTACCACGATTCTTTTAATTCCTGCGTTTATTATCATCTTTGCGCACAGAATACACGGCTGATTTGTACAGTAGAGCACGCTTCCATCTATGGAAACGCCTAAATAAGCCGCCTGCACTATAGCGTTCTGCTCGGCATGCATCCCCCTGCAAAGCTCATGCCGTTCGCCTGACGGCACGCCAAGCTGATCTCTCAAACAACCTCTTTCGCTGCAATGCTGTATTCCTGTAGGAACGCCGTTATATCCCGTAGCTAATATACGCTTGTCCTTTACTATTATAGCCCCGACCTTGCGCCTCAGGCATGTAGATCGCTTACGCGCAACTTCCGCAAACTCCATAAAATATTGATCCCAATCCGGACGGTCCCCAAAGTCTTCGTCTGCCATTTTATTTTCTCCTTCTCTGCTAAAAGCCGTCTGTTGTATAATCATGTATTTTTGCCACATAAATTCAAATATAACACCGTCTGCACATCTGAACTTATATTTTTACTTATAATTTTAAGTCAGATAATTTCAATAAAATATTA
Organism: Bacillota bacterium; assembly: GCA_022790955.1. GTDB lineage: Bacteria > Bacillota > Clostridia > Peptostreptococcales > Anaerovoracaceae > JAAVYD01. Next base: position 1,596 of record JAAVYD010000038.1, on the reverse strand, counting down.
AACAACAAAGAATTATATTAATGTATGTGTACTGTTTAAATAAAACCAAATAAATTAATATCAATATTATGCTTCTTAATTTTTATTCATAAATATATCTTAATCGTATTTTAAATTAATCTTAATTGCTGTAAACATGAAAATATTATATATAATATACCCATATAACCTTTGCATATATCAAATTAATCTGCTTAATTATAATGTATTTATATTTTCCGCTGCTGCCATCATAGTATCTTCATCAAAATAAACTTCAGCCATATAAAGTCCTTGAGGCGGAGCCGTATGTCCTGCTTTTGAACGCTCACATCCTGCGATTATATCTGCCGTACTCTCCGGCTTTATTCTGCCAAGCCCTATATCAACAAGAGTACCCGCTATAATTCTTACCATATTATATAAAAACCCGTTTCCTGTAACAGAAATCGTAATTTCCGCTTCATGCTGCCGAACATGAAGCCCGTAAACAGTACGCACAGTGCTGCCTTTAAGATTGCTTCCTGCCGCCATAAAAGCTGCAAAATCATGCTCGCCGACAAACAACCTGCCTGCCTGACACATAAGCCCAACATCCAAAGGCTTCTTTACATTATATCTGTAATTTCTTAAAAAAACCGGCATATTTGTCCCATTAAAAATCCTGTAAATGTAAGTCTTGCCTACGGCGCTGAATCGAGCATGGAAATCCCGCGGCGCTTCCTGCGCATAAATAATTCTGATATCTCCTGAATGAAGCCTGTCTTTAGAGAGCATAGCATTTGCAGCGGCAGCGATTCTTTCCACCGGTATCCCGAAATCACCGCAAAACGTAGCGCACTGCCCAAGAGCATGAACACCGGCGTCCGTACGACCCGTTCCCTCCAAAACAACCGATTGACCGCACAGCACAGATAACACTTTCTCAAGCTCGCCCTGAACAGTCCTCGCATTCAGCTGACGCTGCCATCCGCAAAACCCGGTTCCATCGTATTCTATTTTCAAAAGCAGATTTTTCATAACCAATTTCCCATGCGAAACGATAAAAAGCCTTGTCTGTAAAATGTCTATAATTAATAAAAATTATACCACTCCAACCATCTCAATGCAATTATTTAACCGTTTTAGCCTGCTAATCTTCATATTTTTTACTTTTCATGATTTTACATTTAAATGCGGTATATTATCTACACTAACTATTTTTGCATCTTTTCCCTTATATTATTTTCCACTAAAAAAGAGACTCCGCACAGGCATTTCTGCCCGCGCGCAAGCCTCTTAATATCAGGTCGGCAAATCAATTTGCTCACAAAATCACTTTTATATTTCCGTTAATGAAAATATATCAGTTCTTTTTTCCAAATATTTTATTTAAAATAATTCTGCATCATCTGCGCTACTTCTGCACGAGTTGCCAGTCCCTTTGGATCAAGACGACCGTCTCCCTTGCCGTTCATAACGCCGTTTGTTGTTGCCCATGCCATAGCATTTTTCGCATAGCTGCTTATTTGACCTGCATCATTAAAGCCTGTTACGCTTCCTGTTACTGCAGGAGAAGATGCGTATCTGTAAAGCATTACCGCTAACTGTTCGCGAGTGATGTTATTGTTAGGACCA
>JAAVYD010000170.1 GCA_022790955.1 Bacillota bacterium | reverse complement strand
TTTAAAGCTGATGCTGGGCTTTACCTTCCTGTGCGAGGCTTTGGGGGCCGGGCTTTTAATGCTGCGGCTGGTGCCGGCCTATGGCACAAGGGGCATATGGCCCTCTGTGTTTGTGGCGGTTTCCGCCTACTGCAACGCGGGATTTGACATTTTGGGCTTTGTGCCCGGCAACGCGAGCCTTTCGGCCTTTGCCGGGGATCCTTTGGTGAGCCTGACGGTCAGCGCCCTTATCGCCACCGGGGGCCTGGGGTTTGTGGTGGTGCAGGATATTTACCGCTGCAAGCTGGCCCCCGCTTTCCGCCGCAAGGACAGGGAGCGGCTGAACTTCCACACCCAGGTGTGCCTGCGGGGCACGCTGATCCTGCTGGGGGCGGGGACGCTGATGTTTTTCATCTGCGAGTATAACAATACCATGGGGCACCTGAATTTCTTTGAAAAGCTGGTGGCGTCGGTGTTCCAATCTACCAACACCCGCACCGCCGGCTTTGCCTCGGTGGACATCCAGGGGATGAAGGACTTTACAAAGGCTGCCTCTGTGGGGCTGATGTTTATCGGCGGGTGCCCTGGCTCTACAGCCGGGGGCGTGAAGGTTACCACCATGGTGGTGCTGTTTGCCACCCTGCTGTGTACCATCCGGGGCCGGGACGAGGCGGTGGTGCTGGGCAGGCGCTTTGCCACAGGAGTGGTGTTCAAGGCCATGACTGTGGTGGCCTGCGGCATGGCGGTCACTCTCATTGACGCGGGCATTATCGGCGCTTTAAACCCCCAGATTCCCTTTCTGGACGTGCTGTATGAGTGCGCTTCCGCCTTTGGGACAGCGGGGCTGAGCGCCAGCGTGACCCCCCGGCTGGACGTGATATCCCGGCTGCTGCTGTGCGTGACCATGTTTATCGGGCGGGTTGGCCCCCTGTCCTTCGGCCTGTCCATCCTGATGCGCGCCAAAAAGCCCAACGGCTCCATCCTGCCTGAAGGCCGGATGCTGATTGGATAAAAGCAATATACTATTATAGTTCATGCAGTTCAAAAGAGGCAGAATACCTCTTTTGAACCAGGCGGCGCAGCCGTCCGGCTTGAAAATCGGTACATACCGATTTTCAAGTGCGTTTACTATCTGACATAAGAGGAAGGCAGGCCCGCTCCCGGGGCCTGCCTTCCTTATGATTAGGGCTTGTTTGAAATCCTACCCTGCAATGAAATGGCGCAGCCGTTTTGCAGGATAGGGTGGACACCGTTTGCGCCCATTAAATTAAGAACCTGTATTCATAATCAAAATTGCCGGATGAGCGAGAATTTTTTGGGCAGGAAAATTTAACATAGAGCGGCTCCCAAAAGACCGCTTAGAAGGCGGATACTGGTTGTGAATACAGGTTCTACAGGAAAAAATCCTGCCGGAAAGCAGCCTCCCGCTTCCCAGGCCGCTTGCGATCCTGCCGCTTATATGGTATAATTTCATACAATCCAGAAACCAAAGGAAAGGGCGGTACCGGGGGCAAAGGGCTGTTTTCCCGGCTTTTTGCGCAGAACCGGATCGTGTGGCGATTATTATGGCAAAAGTAGCGGTGCGCCGCGTTAACGAATGGGACGGGCCTTCCATGCTGAAAATTTATGCCCCCTATGTGGGGACGCCCCTGGCGCCGGAGGATGCCCTGCCAGAGCTGCAGGACTATATCCGGCGCATAGATACCTATACGTATGGGCTGGGATGGCTGCTGTGCGAGATAGATTCCACCCCGGCTGGCTTCTGCCACCTGACGGAAAACCGGAATGATCCGGAAAATCTGTTCTCTGTGGAATTCCAGCTTTATGTTAAGGCAGAGTATCAGCGCATAGGCGTGGGCCGGGCCTTGTGGACGCTGATGCGGGACATGATGGAGCTGGGGAACCGACGGGAGGTTTTTGCCCGTATCGGCCTGCCCAACGAGACAGGCCGGGCCTTCTTTGCGGCTATGGGCTTTGTGCCCCAGGAGGAGGGCGGGCAGGTGCTGACAGCCCGGTATGCCCTGCGCCCCGCCGACCCGGAGGCCTTAAAGCCCACTAAGCCTTACCTGCTTTTAAACCATGAATATGAGGCTGCCCGGGAAAAGGCGGCGCTGCTGGTGCGTGCGTGATGCCGATAGCTGCCCCTCCGCTTTGCGGAGGGGCTTGCTAAATGGAACCGCGCCCTGAAGCCGCCCGGGAAAAAGCGGCGCTGCCGGTGTGGGCGCAGCCCCATGACGGATGGGTTTTTGCCCATCCGTTTCTTTTTTCCGGGGGCTGGGAGACACGCCAGCCCTGGCAAAGCCGTTGGCAGCCTGGGGAGGCAAGAGGCATTTCCGGAAGATTGAAAATATTTTAACAAATTGTGTACAGAGCTACTTGTAAAAATCCCTGGGGTGTGCTATGATTTATTTGATTTTTGATAAAATGCGGAAGAAGGGCATTTTGTCAAAAAGAAGCCCCTCCTGCC
>JAAVYD010000169.1 GCA_022790955.1 Bacillota bacterium | reverse complement strand
GCCACCACATGGCTGAAGGTGTCCGCAAACCGCAGGCCGTTTACAGTGGCGCCATAGCCACCCATGGAAAGCCCGCCGATAAAGGTATCCTCCCGCCTGCGGGAAAGGGGGAAGGAACGCCGGGTGAACTCTACCAGCTCCTGCCCGATAAAGGTGCTGTACAGGTTTCCTGATTTTGTGTTGTCTACATAGAAGCTGTTGTCCCCACTGGGGCAGACCACTGCCAAATCGTGATCCTGCGCCCAGGCCTGCACCCGGGTGCCGCTGACCCAGTCGGTATAGTTGCCGAAAAGCCCATGGAGCAGGTAAAGGCTTTTAAGGGGGCGTTCCTCCTGCAGGACCGGCTTACCCTCCGGGCCGAACACACGCTTGTCTGTAGGCAGTACAACCTGAATGGGCACAGTGCGGTTTAGGCAGCTTGAAAAGAAATTGCATTGAATCAGCGCCATAATACATCCTCCTAAAAAGAAATTTAGCTTTTTTCCAAAGCGCGTTCACACAAGCTGCATATGCAGATTATCGGGGAATTTTGTGTGCTTCAAGAATAACCCGAAAAGATACGTATGATTGCTTGGTGTGAACCCATTCTCATTATACCCCGAATTCCTTTCCGCTGCAAGTGGCAGAGGCACACCCCCGCCATTACCCTTTCCCTTCCATCCTTTTTTTCTCCCAGCGGCAGATGGACCCATATCCTGCCGCAAACAGCCCGCCGCAGAAAAAGGTTTCCAGGCCGATAAGAAGGAAGGGGCTTTCCAAGGCCAGCCGGGCCATGGCCCATTCTCCCAGAAGCACGCAGGCTACGGCCCAGGCAAGGGGCAGGGCTACATGCGTCCACAGGGAGAGCCGCAGGGCGCTGACTTTCATCAGCCGGCGCAGGCTCAGGGCAGCGTTGAATATCGTGCTGAAAAAGAGGATGCCCACATAGCTTTCCATGCCCAGGCGGCTTAAAAGAAGAAGCACCAGCGTCACCCGCAGGAAGGAGTCGGCAAAATTATATTTCATGGAGTTAAGCTGCTCGTCAAGCCCTTTCAAAAGGCTGTCCACCACCACATCCAGATAGATGAGGGGCACAATGGGGGAGAGCACCTGTAGATAAGCCCCGGCGCTTTTGCTGTGATAGAAGGCGCGGCCCCAGTCATCCCCGAAAACCGCGAACAGCACCGCAAAGAACATCCCGTAGGCTAAGGCGCTGCGCACTGCCTTGCCGGATATGTATGCTACAGCGCGCTTGTGGTCAAGCTCCCGTTCCCTGGCAATTTGCGGGATAAGCAGGGAAGCGAAGGAAGCCAGGAAGGAAGAGGGGAAATAGAGCATAGGCATTGCCATGCCCTGGAGCAGGCCATATTGGGAAAGGGACACCTGATACCCCATCCCGTATGCCTGTAGCTGCCGGGGGATAAGCAGGTTTTCCCCGGTATTGAGTAAGCTGCGGGCAGCGGAGCTGAGGGTGCAGGGCAGGGCGATGTGGGCAAGGCCATGGAGCACGCCGCGGCTTTTTT
>JAAVYD010000037.1 GCA_022790955.1 Bacillota bacterium | reverse complement strand
CGAAGAATTCAGCAGTTTCGATGCCCATATCTCTTAACTGATTGATGATTGCGTCGCATGCACCGATCTGATAGAGGTTAGCATCTGTGATAATGAATGCTCTCTTGAAGTTGTAAACATCCTTCATTTCCTTCAGAGCTACTGAAGTACAACCAGTCTTGTGGTATAACTTCTTAGGCATCTGTAACCAAAGCATGTTTTCTTTTCTCATGAGAACCTGTTTAACGTCGAGTAACTGCTCGAACTGAGTGTTGCCCATGTAAGAAGAACCACCAACAGAACCAGGTCCGAGTGTGAGGGATGGAGCACTGTCGAAGTTGTATAAGTCACCGATAGCACCGAATGCAGTTGGCATGTTGATAACAATACGTCCAGCCTTAACCTTTTCAGCGAATCTGTCGATCTTATCAGTTTCAGTAGGATCAACATATAAACAGCCAGTATGACCAGCGCCGCCTTCAACTACGAGCTTAGCGCAGATATCATATGCTTCGTCAAGATCCTTAGCCTTGAACATACCGAGAAGAGTAGTAAGCTTTTCGTTTGCCCATGGGTTATCGTGAGAAGTATCGTCTGTTTCAAATACGAGAACCTTAGTTTCAGCAGGAACTTCGATTCCAGCCATCTCAGCAAGACGTACAGCTGTCTGACCTACTGCAGGAGCCTTAACGCCGTGAGTTGCAGGGTTAAAGAATACTTCAGCAACCTTGCTTGCTTCATCCTTAGAAAGGAAGTAGCAGCGAGCTTCTTTCATAAGAGCTTTTACTTCTTTATAAACGCTGTTTAAAACAGTGATGTGCTGTTCAGTCGCACAGATCATACCGTTATCGAAAGTCTTGGAGTGAATGATAGATTCAACAGCAGTTCTTAAATCAGCTGTTTCGTCGATAACTACGTTACAGTTACCAGGACCTACGCCGATAGCCGGAGTACCGGAAGAATAAGCTGCGTGTACCATTGCTTCACCACCAGTAGCGATGATCAGGTCAACCTTCTTCATTAATATATCAGAGAGGTCAAGAGAAGGTACGGATACCCAGCTGATTACGTTTTCTGGAAGACCAGCTTCGATTGCTGCTTCTCTCATGATCTTAGCAGCTGCGATTGTGCAGTTTACTGCATTTGGATGTGGAGATACAATAATGGCATTTCTTGTCTTTAAAGCCATTGTGATTTTGTAAATTGTAGTAGAAGTTGGGTTTGTTGTAGGAACGATAGCTGCGATAACACCCTTAGGAGATGCAACTTTCTTAGTACCAGCTGCAGGATTTTCTTCGATAATTCCGCAAGTCTTAGCATCACGCATGTAGTTCCACATATGTTCTGCTGCATACTGGTTCTTAGTGATCTTGTCTACTACGATACCATATCCAGTTTCTTCGCATGCCATCTTTGACAGAGGAATACGCATTTTACTAACTGCCATAGCAGCCTTTTCACAGATAGCATCTACCTGTTCCTGAGTAAAAGTAGCATATTCTTCCTGAGAAGCACGGATGATTGGTAAAGCTGCTTCGAAAGTTTCAATGGAATTAATAGTAAGTTCTTTAGCCAATTTGTCCTCCTTGTAATAAATAAAGTAAAAAATAATTTAACATATTGAAAATTGATAATATGCAGTATTGTTGTAATAATATACAAACATAGCATATATTTAATAAATACAACTGTAATTATTGCGTTAAGTAATGAAAAACAGTAACCAAAATAACCACAGTTAGTTTTAGCTTATAGAAGCACAGGTTTATTATTATGTAATAAAAATATGCTTGCGAACATTTGACATTATTGGGCTGCGCCCGATTGCCTCCGTGTTCCGCACCTATAAGGTAGCACATTAAAACGGCTAATGTCAATATGGATTGTTTTAATTAAATCTTTCACAATATCATTGTTATACCGAATAAATTTTTGAAGGTATCACATAAATAAGAGGATCAAAGTTTGTATAGAATTTATTTATCTAAATAACTTGCGTAAGAATATTAATGTAAAATGGTTGTAATTTTTTACAAACCTATTGTTCCATAATTGTGATTAATACACGATTATGGTTTTTAAAAGAAATTATAATAATAGAAATAAAGCTCAGTATGATCAGATCTTTGTGCGGCTGTGTAAAGAAACTCGGCTGTATTTTGAGCTGCGCTCTGATGATTTTACATGCTGAGGAACAAAAAATGCAGATCGGGTATGTTATTTTCGGCATCATGCTTTAAAAATAATAAGCATGTTCTCCGAAAGTCTTTTCAGGATTGTAAACTAATAAGGAATGGAAGTCAAGTGAAAATATAAAAAAATTGTATTTAATGATGTAAAAAGTAAAAAGACCGTGAAAGTATTAGCAAACTCGGACGAGCAAAAAATTCCGATTGGCAATTATGTATAACAATGTATGTTATTGCCCAAAATATTTAAGCAAATATTTATCAAAGACGAGTATTCAATTCCATATTTTTGAAAATATTCTGTATTTTGTTCATAAATCGCTAAAAAATATCATCTAAATTTAAGTAAAAAATTAGAAATTAAGGATAATTACTCAATTAAAATAGCGTACATAAATATCTTCTGTTTCGGAAATCATTTATTATTATTGAAATAATCTAAACTCTTTAAGGATTTAAGGTTTTATTGAATAAGAGTTTTAGATGTAAAATTAGTAATAATTATTTTTCAGGAGGAAAATATGGCAAAAAAAATTGACAGAATAGATTCAGTCGAATCTCTTGAAGCCAAACTTGAGGAAATGCGCAAGGCGGAAGATATATATAGTAAGTTTACTCAGGAGCAGGTGGATTCTATTTGCCTGGCGGCTGCTACGGCTGCAAATCAGGCAAGAATACCGCTGGCTAAAATGGCGAATGCCGAAACAGGAATAGGTGTCATCGAGGATAAGGTTATTAAAAATAATTATGCTTCCGAGCATATCCATCATTATTTCAGAAATAAAAAAACCTGCGGTATAATCGAAGAAAACAGGGCTTTCGGTACGAAGCGGGTTGCCGAACCGTTAGGTGTTATCGGCGCTATAATTCCTACGACGAACCCTACGTCGACAGCCATTTATAAGATTCTTATATCTTTAAAGACGAGAAACGCTATTATGGTTTCTCCTCATCCGGGCGCTAAGGAATGTACTATTGAAGCTGCTCGTATTATGAAAGAAGCAGCAGAAAAGGCGGGTCTTCCTGAGAATGTAATCGCATGGGTGGACGAGCCGTCTTTGGATATATCAGCCGTTCTTATGAAGAAAGTAGATCTTATTCTCGCGACTGGTGGACCTGCGATGGTAAACGCGGCTTATTCCTCCGGAACTCCCGCTATCGGAGTGGGTCCCGGCAACTGTAATGTTATATTTGATGAAAGCTGCGATATCAAAACAGCAGTCGCTTCTACTATTCATTCAAAAACATTTGATAACGGCGTAATCTGCGCTTCCGAGCAGCACGTTACTGTTTTGCAAAGTATATATAATGAAGTAAAAAAAGAATTCCAGAATAACAGATGTCATTTCCTGAACGCTGACGAAGCTAAGAAAGTAGGTCAGGTATTTTTCAATTCCCAGACTCACGGCGTAAACGCGGGAGCAGTCGGACGTTCTGCAGCTACGATAGCGGAGATGGCAGGTATTAGTATTCCTGAAGGCACCAAAGTTCTTATATTTGAAACCGACGATACGAGCCACGATAATCCATGGGCTAACGAAAAACTTTGTCCTGTTCTCGGTATGTTTAAGGCAAAGAATTTTGAAGAAGCTCTTAAAATCTGCGATAAGCTGGTAAACGAAGGCGGAGCCGGCCATACGGGAGCTCTTTATGTAGATCCGCTGGAAACAGAAAAGATAGACAGATTCGCAACTACCGTAAAAGCCGCTCGTATTTTAGTGAATACTCCGACAGCTCATGGTGGTATAGGCGATCTGTATAACTTCGATATAGCTCCATCATTGACGCTGGGTCCAGGTTCCTGGGGCGGAAGTACCTTCGCTGGTCAGAGTAACATCGAACAGCTTCTCAATATCAAGACTGTTGCCGAAAGGAGAGAAAATATGCTCTGGTTAAGAGTTCCGGAAAAAGTATACTTCAAGAGAGGCTGTACGCCGATAGCGCTCAAGGAATTAAGAGATGAATACGATTGCAAAAAAGTATTTATAGTAACGGATTCTAATATTTTTAATCTCGGAATGTGCCAACCGGTGATAGATCAGCTTTCCGAAATGGGAATCACTTCTGCCGTATTTTCTGATATTCAAGTAGACCCGAAAATCCAGGATGCCATGAAGGGGCTCCCGACTATGGACAGCTTCCAGCCGGATATGATAGTTGCTATCGGCGGCGGTTCCGCTATGGATACGGCAAAAATAATGTGGGTTCTTTATGAGCATCCGGAATATAGAGATAGATGGCTCGATCTGGCAACCGTATTTATAGACATTAGAAAGAGGGTTGGAAAGTTCCCAAGACTGGGTCAAAAAGCTAAACTTGTGTGTATTCCTACTACTGCGGGAACAGGTTCGGAAGTTACGCCGTTTACTATTATTTCCGATGCCGAAACCGGATATAAGTGGCCTATCGCAGATTATGAAATCCTGCCGACCATGGCGATAGTAGACGCAGATTATATGATGGATTGCCCGCCAAGCGTTACAAGAGCTTCCGGCTACGACGTTCTTACTCATGCAGTAGAAGCGTATGTATCAGTACTTGCTTCGGATTATACCAACGGAATGGCTCTCACTGCTATCAAAAGCGTGTTTGAATATCTGCCGCGTGCTTATAAAAACGGAGCTAACGATCCGGAAGCGAGAATAAAAATGGCTGACGCTTCATGTCTTGCCGGAATAGCGTTTGCTAATGCGTTCCTCGGAGCAAATCACTCGCTGGCTCATAAGCTGGGTGGATATCACCATCTTCCTCACGGAACGGCTAACGCGGTACTCTTTACAGAAGTCTGCAAATACAATGCTCAGAGAGTTCCTGAAAAAATGGGTACGTTCTCTCAGTACAAGTATCCTCAGGCGTTTGAGAGATACGTTCAGATTGCTGAATACTGCGGCATGAAGGGTAAAAATGATCAGGAATCTTTCGATAACTTTATAAAAGCGGCTAACGATCTGAAACGCGCTATTGATGTTCCTATGAGCATTAAGGATTACGGAATTAAAGAAGAAGATTTTATGGCAACCCTTGACGAAATGGTTGAAAATGCGTTTAACGATCAGTGTACGGGTGGAAATCCTGTGTATCCTCTGTTCTCAGAGATCAGAGAAATTTATCTGAAGGCTTATTGGGGCGATGAATACGAAAAAAAAGCAGTCGAAGTTTCTGAACGCAAATGAAAACATCTGAATTCAGGCAGATTTTTAAATAACAGTAATTAAATGAAATATAAAGGGGTTTGCAGCATTAGATAAAAACTTAATGATGCAGATCCCTGTTTTAAATTGATTTTCAAAAGTTTGTTTTCATAAAATAATACGGAGTTTATTTCAGCGGAGATAAAATATGTGATTGTGCGGAAATTTGCGTTAATGTATAATAAACAGCATGGTAGCGTTAATATAAAATAATTCTGTTTTTTAGAAAAGCGTTTTAGTTAATATTAATGAAGAAATTTTACTGATATTTAAAAGATCGCAGGAGGTTTGATTTTATATGGCAAAGGTAATTACAGCAAAGCAGGCGGCGGAACTTATTAACGACGATGATGTAATAGTTTTTGCTGCGGACGGTATGGCGGGATACCCGAATGAAATAGTTGAAGCAGCAAGGCAGCGTTTTATAGACGAAGGGCATCCGACTAATATTACATCTGTAAGAGGTGCGGGCATGGGAACGTTTGAAGAAAATATGCTTGGCGAGGGAGCCTGGTGTCTCGACGGTATGCTTAGCAGGTCTATATCTTCATATTTGGCTGTTTGTCCGATTCTTGCCAGAAAAGTGGAAGAAAATAAGGTTCAGGCCTATATGTTTCCGCTGGGTCCTATTCTGCAGCTTTTTATCGAAGTGGGCAGAGGAATGCCGGGCGTTATGACTAAGATAGGGTTGGGAACTTTTATGGATCCTCGTTACGGAGGAGGAAAATGCAACAGTCTTACAGAAAAAGAAGGCGATAATCTTGTGGAATATATACCGGATTTCATGGGAGAGGAATATCTGTTTTATAAATCACCGGGCATGGATGTGGCTCTTTTAAGAGGTACGAGCGCGGATATTCACGGAAATATCAGTATAGAAAAGGAATCTGTGGATCTTGAGATGCTTTCAGTCGCTCAGGCGGTAAAATCCAGCGGCGGGATAGTTATATGCCAGGTAGAAAAACTGGTAGATGTTTACGACATTCATGCGCGTAATGTTAAAGTGCCGGCTATGTATGTTGATTATATAGTTGTAGCAGAACATCCTGAAGATGTGCCGCAGAATATGGGCAGGCGTCACAGCGGCGATTATAATTATTCCTTTACAGGCGACGAGATAGTAGATGTTAAAAAATCAACAGATATAATGCACCTGGATCATAAAAAGATCATTGCAAGAAGAGCCTCAATGGAGATAAAAGAAGGCGATGTAGTAAACTTTGGTATCGGTATGCCGCAGAATGTTCCAACAATTCTTGAAGAATGCGGCAGAGGCGATATGGTAATGATGATGTCTGAAACAGGCGTGATGGGAGGAATTCCCGCTGTGGGAAAAGATTTTGGATGTCACTGGAATCCGGAAGCCTTTAGTGATCATGGATCGCATTTTGCTTATTTTAACGGTGGGAATCTTGATGCCGGATTTTTCGGGCTCAGTGAAGTGGATAAGAAAGGCAATATGAATACAAGCCATCTTAATGGTAAGATTTCGGGAATAGGCGGCTTTACAGATATTTCAGCTACGTCAAAGAAAGTTGTATTTATGGGAACTTTTACTGCAGACGGGCTTAAAACCGAAGTAAAAGACGGCAAGTTAAATATCGTTCAGGAAGGAAAATACAAAAAGTTTATAGATAAATGCGAAAAGGTATCTTTTGTAGCGGAGGAATATCTGAAAAATCATGAGAGTTTTCTGTTTATAACTGAAAGATGCGTTATAAGATGCAGCAAGAAAGGTATGGTGCTTGAGGAAGTTGCGCCTGGAATAGATATTAATACTCAAATTATAGATCAATGCGATGTAGAGCTGATAATCCCGGAAGGCGGTCCTAAGGAAATGGAAAGCTGTATTTTTTTCGAGGAAGGATTTAGAGTTTAATATTAAAAGATAGTATTAAAATGATTTTTCGTTTTTACATAAAGTCTAAATAAGAATTTATACAAAAATCTATAGTAGTATTATTAATGAAGAAAATTTGAAAACGGGCTTGTTGAGTTAGAATATTATATCTAATGAAACAGGCCTTTATTATTACAATAAAACTTTAGTGTCAAGTAGATTGAACTGATATTAAACAGATGTCATAAAAGGTATTCAGCTTAACAGATTGATTTGTTCAATAGTATTTGCAGTAAAAATGGTATATCTGAGAATTGTTTTCAGATATACCATGATTCAGAAAATATTATTTTGGATTAAGATAATTCTTCAAGATAAGCCTGGGCTTCTTTAAGCATTTTTTCTACGCTTTCAAATGAAGTTGAGCCTTCGGATTTCTTTGCTTTTATGCATGAGCGCAGATCAATTCTTTCGTAAATATCGGAGTCGAATTTCAGCGAGAAATCGCGGAGCTGGTCTAAAGACAGATCTTCAATAGCTTTATTATGATCTATGCAGTAGAGCACAAGCTCGCCGATTATAGCGTGACATTCTCTGAAAGGAACGCCCTTGGATACGAGATAATCCGCAGCGTCCGTAGCGTTCATAAATCCTTTTTTCGCAGCCTGCTCCATCACATTAGAATTTATTTTAATGGTATCGAGCATATCTGCGAATATATTCAGGCAGTCGCTTAAAGTTTCTGCGGCGTCGAAAACAGGCGGTTTATCTTCCTGCATATCTTTGTTGTATGCCAGAGGCAGACCTTTCATCAAGGTAAACAGCGTTATCATATCGCCGTAAACTTTGCCTGTTTTTCCTCTTATGAGTTCCGCCATATCGGGATTCTTTTTTTGCGGCATGATGCTGGAACCCGTGCTGTACGCATCGTCGATTTCCACAAAACCGAATTCCGTGCTGCTCCACAGTATGAGTTCTTCGCAGAATCTGCTGAGATGCATTACACAGATAGAAGCGTCGCTTAGAAATTCCAGAGCGAAATCTCTGTCGCTTACCGCATCCATTGCGTTTGAACAGATTCCGGAGAAGCCGAGTTTATCTGCAAGAAAGCGTCTGTCTGTATTGTATGCAACGCCTGCGAGAGCTCCGGAGCCAAGAGGCAGATAATCTAAGCGTTCTATGCAATTCAAGAATCTGCTGTAATCTCTTTTAAACATCTGAAAGTACGCCATAAGATGATACGCCAGCGTAACGGGCTGAGCTCTTTGCAGATGGGTGTAGCCTGGCATTATAGTATTTTGATTGTTTTTCGCTGCATTATAAATAGAATTCATAAGATGCTTGATGTCTGTTAATATAGAAAACGCAGCTTCCTTTGTCCACAGGCGAAAGTCTAAAGCAACCTGATCGTTTCTGCTCCTGCCTGTGTGAAGGCGTTTGCCGGGCTCGCCTATGCGCTCCGTGAGAATGCTTTCTATATTCATATGGATATCTTCGTTTTCTATGGTAAATTCTATGCTGCCTTTTTCTATGTCGTTTAATATCCCAACAAGCCCGTTGTCTATTGCGTCAGCGTCCTCCTGGGAAATGATGCCCTGCTTTGCAAGCATGGCTGCGTGGGCTCTGCTGCCTGTGATATCCTGTTTGTACATTTTCTGGTCAAAATCGATGGAAGCGTTAAATTCCGTTGCAGACGCGCTTGCATTTTTTGTAAAGCGTCCGCCCCATAATTTTTTTGACATTTTAACCCTCCTGATTAATCTAAAGTGTATTTTGAAGGTATACCGTTTTCCTTACAGTTGATCGCACGGATCTTCATTGGAAGCGAGAACAGGTTTATGAAGCCTTCGGCGTCGCCCTGATTGTAAACGTCGTCTTCGCCGAAAGTAGCGAAGTTTTCGTTAAAGAGTGAATACTTAGATTTGGTAGCTACAGGAACCGCGCTGCCTTTGTAAAGTTTCATTTTAACTTTGCCTGTAACATTTTCCTGAGTAGAGTCAACGAAAGCATCGAGAGCGTCCTTAAGCGGAGTAAACCACAGACCGTCGTATACGAGCTGGGCGTATTTTAAAGCTACCTGATTTTTGAAATTCATGGTATCTCTGTCTAAGATCAGCTTTTCGAGCGCCCGATGAGCGGCGAAAAGAATAGTTCCGCCTGGAGTTTCGTAAACGCCTCTGGATTTCATTCCTACAAGACGGTTTTCTACGATATCGATAGTTCCTACGCCGTTTTCTCCGCCGATTCTGTTAAGCTCGGTGAGAAGCGTTACAGGGTCTGTATCTTTGCCGTCGAGCGCTACAGGGCAGCCCTTATCGAATGTGATTTCTACATAAGTCGGCTTATCGGGAGCCTGTTCCGGAGTAGAACTCATTACGTGGATATCGTCCATATGCTCGTTCCACGGATCCTCCAGATTTCCGCCTTCGTGGCTGATATGCCAGATATTCTGATCTCGGCTGTAAATCTTTTTCAGTGTTTGTGAGATAGGAATATTGTGGGATTCTGCGTAAGCTATGCAGTCCTCTCTTGATTTAAGATCCCAGATTCTCCACGGAGCGATAATTTTGATTTCCGGCGCGAGAGCGTGAATGCTGGATTCAAAACGGACTTGGTCGTTTCCTTTGCCTGTACAACCATGGGCGATAGCGGAAGCGCCTTCTGCTTTTGCTATTTTTACGAGTTCTTTTGCGATAAGCGGGCGGGCAAAGGAGGTACCGAGCAGGTAATCGTTTTCATAAACTGCGCCTGCCTTTAAAGTAGGCCATATGTAATCCGTTACGAGTTCATTTGTTACGTCAACTATATATGCCTTAACTGCGCCTGTTTCGTATGCTTTCTTTTCGACAGAGTCGAAATCTTCTTCCTGACCGACGTTGATGCAGGCTGCGATAACGTCGCAGTTATAGCTTTCCTTAAGCCACGTTAAAATTACAGATGTGTCGAGCCCGCCGGAATAGGCGAGAACTACTTTTTCCTTTGACATGTTATTTCCTCCGAGATTATATATTTTTAATATTGATTTTATGATATTATGAACCGGCGTCAGCGGTTTAAATCATCAGAACGGCTAAAGTATACCATACATAGTAAATTAATTCAACCGCTGCGGTCTGCCGGATGGGTTGGCGTAAATTTAAAATTACTAAAAAAGAAAATACATTAATACCTTTAATTTTATTACATCTGTTATTTTACCGTTAGGGAAATCAGAAACAATATTTATTGGGTAATTGAGGTTAAAGTGAAATTTAATACAAAAATTCATATGAATAATAAATTTGATGTTTATTACTTGCCTGAATGTGATAAAATAATAAATTAAACTAAGCGGGAGGGCTGATATATGAGAAAAGAATTGGATATGTTAAACGGTACTTTGTGGAATAAAATTCTGATGTTTGCGCTGCCGCTGGCTGCGAGCAGTATGCTTCAGCAGCTTTTTAATTCCGCAGACGTAGCCATAGTGGGAAGATTTGCGGGAAAAGAGGCTTTAGCTGCGGTAGGGAGCAACGGATCGCTGATCGCTCTGATAATAAACGTTTTTGTCGGTTTGTCTATCGGAGCGAGCGTGACTGTGGCGAAATACATAGGAAGCGGCGAGAAAGAGAAAGTATCGAATTCGGTTCATACGTCTATACTTGTGGCTGTAATAAGCGGCACAGCTCTTATATTTGTGGGTCTGGCTGCATCAAAGGTTATGCTCAGGCTGATGGAAACGCCCGAAGATGTTATAGATCTGGCGGCTGTATATCTCAGGATATATTTTATAGGAATGCCGTTTTTCATGGTATATAATTTCGGCGCAGCCATACTGAGAAGTATAGGCGATACCAGACGTCCGCTTATAATTTTATTGATATCGGGAGTAATTAATGTAATTTTGAATGTGTTTTTCGTCAGGTTCTGCCATCTCAGCGTGGCGGGAGTGGCTATCGCTACCGTTATAGCAAATATTATAAGCGCGTTTATGGTCGTTCATATTCTTATGAACGAAACGGATTCTATCAGGCTGGAATTAAAGAAGTTAAAAATCAGTAAAAAAATTTTGTGGGAGATTGTAAAAATAGGCGTACCCGCAGGGATACAGGGCGTTGTATTTTCCATATCGAATGTAATAATACAGGCGGGAATAAATAGTCTTGGTTCCCTGGTGGTAGCGGGAAGCGCGGCGGCTCTGAATTATGAGTATTTCGCGTATTATCTGCTGAACGCTTTTGCTCAGGCGTCGACCACGTTTGTAAGTCAGAATTTCGGAGCTATGCAGCTTAAAAGATGCAGTAAAGCAGTGTTAATATCGACTGCCATGGCGGTGACTGCGACGTTTGTGTTTTGTGCGGTATGCGTAATTTTTTCCGATCAGTTTCTCAGGATATATACAAAGGACGGGGCTGTTATGGAATTCGGGCTTGTCAGAATGCAGCGTATATTAATATTTCAATGTATAAACGCTATTTTTGAAGTGCTTGCCGGCGGCATGAGAGGCGCGGGATATTCTCTTGTGCCTGCGCTCATTCCTATTGCCGGAATATGTGGATTTCGGCTATTATGGGTGTACACAGTATTTGAAAAGTACAGAGAATTTGAAGTACTGGTTCTTGCCTATCCTATAAGCTGGGTGCTGACTTCTGTAACAATGATAATAGCTTATGTAATAGTATGGAGCAGGATAAATAAGCAATTTGCTGAAAAATCGCATGAAACGGTGAAATAAATACACGGTTACAGTGAAGCAGGTTTAAAGAGGAATCTCAGATTTTATAAGAAAGATTGTCAGGCGTTAAATAATGAATAGAATTAAAAAAGGTTTTGTTTGTATATTATTTTTATTGCTTTTAACCGGTTGTTTTGATGAGAGCGGAAATTATTTGGATGAAAGCGCGTCGGTCGATAATGAAATCAGCGGAGCGGTTATATCTGAACAGAGCGGGCCTGAGATTATAGATGTCGATTGGTCCGGTTATTTTGATGGAATGAACGGGTCGGCAGTTATATATGATCCCGATGAGCAGTGGTATCAGATTTATAATCAGAAAACATCAGATATTCGCCGTTCTCCCTGTTCTACATTTAAAATAATTTCTTCATTAATTGGCTTGGAAGGTCATATTATTGAACCTGATAATTCTGTGAAGGAATGGAGCGGAGAGTTGTATTGGAATGACGATTGGAATAAAGATATAGCTTTTGATGAAGCGTTTCGTTCTTCCTGCGTTTGGTATTTTCGTGAAGTGGTAGACGAAATCGGCAAAAGTTTGATGAAAACCGAACTGGAAAAACTTAAATACGGAAATTGTGATATTTCCGATTGGGAAGGCAGATTAAATACTAATAATAACAATCGTGCGCTGACAGGTTTCTGGATTGAATCATCTTTAAAAATATCGCCTAAAGAACAAACGGAAGTTATGAGCAGGATTTTTGGAAGTGAATCGAAATATTCTGAAAGAACTTTGAATCAGTTAAAACAGGTAATGATGATTTCAGAAAAAACTGAAGCAGGTATTGATGTTTATGGAAAAACAGGAATGGGCAAAGCGAACGGTATCGTCGTTGACGCCTGGTTTACAGGTTTTTCTGATATTAACGACAGGAGAGTGTATTTCTGTGTTTACCTGGGAGAATCTCAGGGAAAAAATGTGACGAGCACGAAGGCAAAAGAAATTGCGGTAAGATTGCTTTCGGATTATTCGGTTTACGCAGAAAGATAAAATTTAAAATGATCTGAAATAATATAGTTCGAGTGTAGGATTGTCAAACATTTGTTACACTGGTTGCAAGTAATTTCTAAGCGTCTCATTCGGTGATTTCCATCCTAAAGGCCGCATAGGAAAGTTATTGTAATCCCTGCGGTTGTACACTTTAAGCTGTTTGGAGAAGTCCT
>JAAVYD010000036.1 GCA_022790955.1 Bacillota bacterium | reverse complement strand
CGGCAGATATGCCATAAGAATGTCTATCTCTTTTTTATAGTTGTCTGCCAAATCGGTTCTTCCGGCTTTTTCAAAATCAGAGAGGGCATCCTTTCTCATTTTTACCTGTTTCGTTAAAATATCGATTATACCCTGTTCATCAAGTTCTACCCTGTTGTCTACCTCGTACTGCTTTATAGCTGCGCGAGCAAGGTTTATCGTGTTTTTTGCGACTTCGTCGCGAGACTTCAATGCTTCCTTAAAATCAGCAGTAAGCCTGTCTTTTAAAGACAAATAACAACACCTCTTTAATTAATATTTCTTAGCCTTTTTT
Organism: Bacillota bacterium; assembly: GCA_022790955.1. GTDB lineage: Bacteria > Bacillota > Clostridia > Peptostreptococcales > Anaerovoracaceae > JAAVYD01. The sequence goes on along the minus strand of JAAVYD010000036.1, from coordinate 12,541 downwards.
CTAGCTGCTTCAGATTTCTTTTTTCTCTTTACGCTAGGCTTTTCGTAATGTTCTCTTTTTCTGAGTTCTGACATCACTCCATCCCTGGCGCATGAACGCTTGAATCTTTTAAGCGCGCTTTCCAGACTTTCGTTTTCTCTAACTACTACCTGTGCCATTTTCGTTTCCCTCCCTCCATATTCTGAAATTAGATTAAGTTGCGTAAAAACCGATAATAGCTTACAGCATTACAATTATACAATCTTTTTTTGAATAAATCAAGGGAATTTTTTATTAACCTGATTTAACCTGGAGGCCATGTCATTTTTCTTTTTCCTAACAGATGAAAATGCAGATGCTTTACTGTCTGCTGACCGTCTTCTCCGCAATTATTTACCAGCCTGTAACCGCCTTCCATACCAAGATCGGAAGCTATATCCTTTACTTTAAGCATTATGTGCGATAAAACCTGTGAATCTTCCTCAGAAACATCGTCAAGCGACGCTATGTGCTTCTTGGGAATTATCAAAACATGTTCCGGCGCCTGAGGCGCGTTATCTCTGAACGCTAATATATTATCGTCCTCGTAAACGATATCTGATGCAACTTCCTTATTAGCTATCATACAAAAAATACAATCTGACACTATGCAGCCCTCCTTTCGATTTATAAATCTTTTATATTATAATGATTGCCCGCACGCTGCCCGTTTAATCTGACTTTTTCTTACTGTAATACAGCCAAACTTCCTTATGTAGCGTTTTCTTTTATCCTTACTGACTCTTAATTTCAGTATCAAATTTTTTATTAAGATAATTACTGTAATACAGCAAAGATATTTTATTTAAAGAATTATATTAATAAGATTGTCTATTATTTTAACACATTTTCTGATCATTCTAAAGAGATAATTATACCTTTCATTCCTTCATCGCATATGGAATCCAGTTTCACATCTGCAAAATTATCCAGATATTTTTCAGGATTTTCCGTATGACAAAAAACACGTATGTAATTATCCGTATAACCTTCAATTATATTATTTTTAATGTCGGCTTTTTCAAAAAGAACTCTTCTGACCGAACCTGCATTTTTACGGTAAAAATTCTGCGAAACACGTTCAGCTTCCTCTATAAGCCGTCTGCTTCTGCTGTTTTTAATATTGCCGTCTACCTGATTTTGCATTTCCGCAGCCCTTGTTCCCGTTCGCCTGGAATATTTAAACACATGCACTCCTGCAAAACCTATTTTTTCTGTTACATTCATACTTTCGCTGAACTCTTCTTCCGTTTCTCCAGGAAATCCTACTATTATATCCGTAGTTATTGCGTAATTTGCGTCAACCGCCCTGAGAGCTTCAATTATATTTTCATAATCCTTAATATTATACCTGCGGTTCATACGCGCAAGCACAGCGTTGCTTCCGCTCTGCAAAGACAGATGCATATGCCTGCAAAGTTTATTGTAACCCGCTAATGTTCCAGCAGTATCTGCATTCACCACGTTAGGCTCAAGCGAACTCAGTCTAATCCGAAAATCTCCATCTATATTGCTCAATTCTGAGATCAACAGCTCTATTCCGTATTTCTCATTTTCTTTAACAGAAAAATCAACTCCATAAAGAGCTGTATTTATACCTGTAAGAACTATCTCTTTGCAGCCGTTTTTTATAAGGAGCTTCGCTTCATCTAATATATTTTCGAGTTTTCGGCTGCGCACCTTTCCTCTGGCGTACGGAATAATACAATACGAACAGAACCTGTCGCAGCCCTCCTGTACTTTAATATAAGCCCGACTTCGGGAGTCCATAGAATTTATAAACCCCGTTTCCTCATAATCATTAAGTTCATCATAAGAAATAACATGCGATTCCGTAAATTTTCGTGCAGAACCATTATTATTTATATATTCTTCTATAAATTTTACCAGACTGTATTTTTCATTTGTGCCCGCTACCACGCATACGCCGTCTATATCCGCCACTTCCTGCGGACTTGTCTGAGCATAGCAGCCCGTAACCGCAATCACCGCATCTTTATTAAGATTTTTCATTCTTCTTATATACTGACGGGATTTTCTGTCGGAAATATTTGTAACGGTACACGTGTTAATAATATATACATCGGCAAATTCTTCCTCACCGACTACCTCATAGCCTGCCCGAGCAAAACTGTCTTTAAGCATCTGAGTTTCGTATTGATTTACTTTACAGCCGAGAGTATAAAAAGACACTCTCCTGCCCGCGACTTCGGCATCTCTCATAATATATTCTCCATTTTACTGAGTTTTATCATGTTAATCTTGCAGCGACCGCACACCATTCGTTTTCTTCCAAAACGCCTGATATTTCAAATCCGGCGGCTTCCAGAGCTTCCAATACTTCTCTGCGTTTTTCTATCAAAATTCCTGAAGAAATAAATATCTTTTTTCCTTTAAGATGATCAGCGATATCGGAAGCGAGCGTTATTATAAGATCTGCCATTAGATTCCCTGCGATTATATCCGCTTTAAATCCGAGCCCTTCTGTAATATCACTCTGAAAAATTTCTATCTTATCTTCAAGACCGTTCAGTTTTATATTTTCCACAGATGCAGTTACTGCGTTAGGATCTATATCGATACCTTTTACATTTTCCGAACCGCACAGTGCTGAAACAATAGATAAAATTCCTGAACCGCAGCCCAGATCCAAAACGATATCATCCGGCGACGTTACATATTTTTCAAGATATTTCACACACATTACCGTAGTAGGATGAGTTCCCGTACCGAATGCCATGCCAGGATCGAGCTGTATAACCGTTTCATCTTCATCTGCTTCATAATCCTCCCATGTAGGTTTTATGACGATATTGTCCGTAATCTTCGCGGGTTTAAAATATTCCTTCCAGCGATCTTTCCATTCATCATCGCAAACTAAAGTGCTTTCAACGTACAACCTGCCAAAAACTCCCTGAATATCCTGTTCTTTAAGCATAGAAACCGCCGATCTTATGGATTCTATCTGCGCCGACGCATTTTCTTCCGGCTCCATATATATAGTAATGTTGGATTCAGCTTCCTGCTGAGCGATTATAGTTTCATCAACATAATCCCAATCGTATTTATTCTTTTTCTCAAGCAGTTCCTCTACTGTTGATTTATCCTCTATAACAAAAGTATCATGACCAAGCATCGTTAATATTTCCGATACTGCGTCAATACCTTCCGTCGTAGTATATATTTTTATTTCATAATAATTCATATAATTATATCAGTCCCGCCGTTTTAATAAAGACTATTTCTTCTTTTTCTTCTTTTTTTCTTTATCAGAAGGAGCTTTCATTTTATCATCGCCTGTAAAAATTTCTCTTACCGTATCGGCAAACGTCTTTTTCTTCTGATACATTTCCGGAGTAGCGCTGTCTTCAAACTTCTGAAGCATTTTTTTCTGTTCTCCAGTGAGTTTTGTAGGCACTTCTAACAGAATTTTTACATAAAGATCGCCCGTTCTCTGCGAATTAGGCGCCTTTACACCCTTTCCTCTGAGTCTGAACACCGTACCCGGCTGAGTTCCAGGCGGTATCTTATAAGAAACTTTTTCTTCCATAGTAGGAATAGTAACATCCGCGCCCAGCGCTGCCTGAGCAAACGTTATCGGTATTTCGAGTTCCAGATCCAGACCGTATCTCGTAAACAGCTTATGAGATTTAACGCTTACCACAACGAACAGATCTCCGTCTGGTCCTCCATTTGTTCCGGGACCGCCCTGTCCTCTTACACTGATAACAGAATCGTTGTCTACTCCCGCAGGAATAGTAACTTCAATAGTTACATCTTTTTTTACTTTTCCCTTACCGTTACACGTAGGACACGGATTTTCTATGATTTCGCCCGTACCTCCGCATCTATCGCAAGTAGTAACGTTCGCCATCATGCCGAAAGGCGTCTGGCGCTGATTTCTTACCTGACCGGAACCGCCGCAGACAGGACATGTTTTCTTGGAACTTCCCGCAGCCGCTCCCGTTCCATTACAGTCGCTGCATTTTACGTATTTATTTAATTTTATCTTTTTCTTCGTTCCAAAGAACGCTTCTTCAAATGTAATGCCTATGCGGGCCTGCATGTCCTGACCCTTCATAGGTCCGTTATTTCTGCGTGAACGGCTGCCGCCAAAACCTCCGAATCCGCCTCCGAACATTCCGCCGAAAATATCACCGAAAATATCCTCAAAACCTGCGCCTGAGAATCCGCCTCCGCCGAAACCAGAATTAGGATCTACGCCCGCAAAGCCGAATCTATCATATTTATCTTTCTTTTCAGGATCAGACAAAATAGCGTACGCCTCGTTTACTTCTTTAAATTTTTCTTCGGCATCTTTATTATCCGGATTTCTGTCCGGATGATATTTCATCGCCATTTTCCTGAATGCACTTTTAATCTCCGACTCAGAAGCGCCTTTGCTCAAACCCAGGACTTCATAATAGTCTCTTTTATCCGCCATAAAAAACCTCCGAACTGTACAGTATAAAAACCTTCAATTATTGCAATCAGACACTCCCCGAAGGAAGTGTCTGATCATCTATTTAATTTGATTTAAATCGGATCAAAACATGATAAGATTGCTTAATCATACTGAAACGATTTTAACCGTCGCAGGGAGCTTTTGCTCCTCCGACTTTCAATGAAAGATTATAATCCCCTACTGAAAGTTGAATATGTTCCCCGCCGTCTAACAGGTGGGGAACATCTGCGATAAAGGTTATATTAACTGAAAAACTTGCAGCAATTTTATTTATCGTCTTCTACGACCTCAAAATCAGCGTCTACTACGTTATCGTGAGCCGGACCGGAAGATGAAGACGCGCCTGCCGCACCGCCTGTCGGATCGAAACCGCCCATATTGTTAGGATCGAATCCTGCAGCGCCTCCGGTAGGATCTGCGCCTGCAGCCTGAGCGTTCTGATAAAGTATCTGAGATATCTGCTGGAATTCATTTGTAAGCGCTTCTGTCTTTGCTTTAATATCGTTAATATCAGTACCCTGAAGAGCCTGATTTAGGGCTTCCTTAGCGGTATTTACCTTATCTATTGAAGCTGCATCTACCTTATCGCCGAGTTCGGACAGAGTTTTTTCCGTTTCGTAAACCATTGCTTCCGCCTGGTTTCTGATGTCGATTTCTTCTTTTCTCTTTTTATCTTCTTCAGCATACATTTCGGCTTCTTTAATTTTCTGATTAATCTCATCTTCTGATAACTTAGTAGAAGATGAAATAGTGATCTTCTGCTCTTTGCCGGTACCGAGATCCTTAGCGCTTACGTTTACTATGCCGTTTACATCTATATCAAACGTAACTTCGATCTGCGGAACGCCTCTTCTTGCAGGAGGGATACCGGAAAGCTGGAATCTTCCGAGGGTAGTATTTCCTGCCGCCATCTCTCTTTCGCCCTGCATTACGTGAATATCTACTGCTGTCTGATTATCCGCTGCAGTTGAGAATATCTGACTCTTCTTTGTAGGGATAGTAGTATTTCTTTCTATTAACTTTGTAGCTACTCCGCCCAGAGTTTCTATAGAAAGGGAAAGAGGAGTTACATCTAACAGAAGCACATCGTTTACTTCTCCCGTGAGAACGCCTGCCTGGATAGAAGCGCCTACTGATACGCATTCGTCAGGATTTATACCCTTGAAAGGTTCTTTGCCTGTGATGTTCTTAACGGCTTCCTGAACGGCAGGGATTCTTGTAGAACCTCCGACAAGGATAACCTTTTCCAGATCGCTCATAGTCACGCCTGCATCTTCGATGGCTTTTTTCATAGGATCAATCGTACGCTGAACCAGATCGGAAGTAAGCTGATCAAACTTGGCTCTCGTGATATCCATATCCAGATGCAGCGGTCCGTCTGCGTTTACAGTAATGAACGGCAGATTTACGTTTACAGTCTGAGAAGAAGACAGTTCTTTCTTTGCCTTTTCTGCCGCTTCCTTTAATCTCTGAAGCGCCATCTTGTCGTTCCTGAGATCTACACCGTTTTCATTTTTAAAGCTCTCGGCTATGAAATTCATTACGGCTTCGTCAAAATCATCGCCGCCCAGATGAGTATCGCCGTTTGTAGCAAGTACCTCAAATACGCCGTCGCCCAGTTCAAGAATAGATACGTCGAATGTACCGCCGCCCAGATCGTACACAAGAATCTTATGCTGTTTATTGTCTTTATCAAGACCATAAGCTAAAGCTGCCGCAGTAGGTTCGTTTATGATACGTTTTACATCAAGACCTGCGATTTTACCTGCGTCTTTTGTAGCCTGCTTCTGGCTGTCTGTAAAATAAGCCGGTACTGTGATTACAGCTTCGTTTACCTTCTGACCTAAATAAGCCTCAGCGTCCGTCTTGAGCTTTGTAAGAATCATAGCTGAAATATCCTGCGGCGTATAAGACTTGCCGTCAACCGTAACTTTATGATCAGTACCCATATATCTCTTAATAGATGCTATAGTTCTGTCTGGATTTGTTATAGCCTGTCTTTTTGCTGTTTCTCCTACGAGCCTTTCACCATTCTTTGTAAATCCTACAACAGAAGGCGTAGTTCTGTTTCCTTCGGCATTAGCTATTACTACCGGTTCGCCGCCTTCCAACACAGATACGCATGAATTTGTTGTACCTAAATCAATTCCGATTACTTTTCCCATTATATTTGCCTCCTTGGTTAATCTACCTTATTTAGAGTTTTTATCTTTATTTACGCTTAATATTGATATACACATTTTTATGATTTTTAAACATTAAAATGTGCGAATTAACATATTAAATTTTTTCTACTGAGCAACCTTTACCATAGACGGTCTTATAACCTTGCCGTTTAGAGTATACCCTTTCTGCAGCGCCTGAATCACAATTCCGCTTTCATAATCAGGATTTTCTTCAGTCATTACTGCATTATGAAAATTTGGATTAAATTCTTCATTTTCTGCAGGGATCTCCAGTATATTATTTTTATCTAAGACACCTTTAAGCTGCTTATAGATCATGTTTACGCCCTCAGCAAACTGTTTATCTGTGCAGCTTTCGCCGTGAGTCAGCGCTCTTTCAAAATTATCCATCACTTCAATTATATCAAGTGCAATCTTTTCATTAGCATATTTATATATGTCCGCTTTTTCTTTTTCCACACGACGCTTAAAATTCTGAAAATCGGCTGACAAACGCATATACTTCAGATCGCCGCTTTCTTCAGGTTCACCTTGCGATTCTTCTGATTCTTCTTTTGATGCTGGAGCCTCCATCTGTTTTTCCGAAACTGCTTCATTATCTTCCTGACCGCTGCCGGCAGCTTCTTCAAAATCAGCTGTTGTCTGTTCTTCCTCGAATTCTGTTCTATTATTCTCTGTCATCTTCATCTCCCTCTGTCAATCTGAAAGAATTATCTAAATTCTGAGTTAAATACTCTATAATTGAAGTAACCTCATCATATTTCATCCTCGTAGGTCCGACTACCCCCAATTTTCCGACGCATTTTCCGTCTACACAATAAGTAGCTGTTATCATACTGCAGTCCTTCAACTTTTCATCATCATTTTCGTCGCCTATAGTGATGATAACTCCGCTATCTCTGTTAATCAGAAGCCTCGTCAGATCCTGCCTGCGACTCAGCATATTCATAAACACACGAGCCTTGTTTATATCGTTATATTCCGGAATGGTAAAAATATTTTCCAAACCTTCCACATAAAGATCTATATTCAGCATATTTTCCAGCGTAGTTATGAACGACGGAACTATATTTTCCGCTACTTTTCCCAGAGCTTCCACATCTTTTTCTATGTCATTTATAATATCAAGAGTAAGCAGACTGCTTAAAGATTTCCCCTTGTAATTATGGGTTAAAACTTTAGACAGCAATTCTAATGTTTCAGGATTATACTGAGTTTTCAACCGCAGTGCGGTATTCGTTATCTTACCATTTTCCGCAACAATCATAAGTACTACTGTTTTTTCATCTACTGGAAGTATGTTTACATATTTTAAAACATTTTCATCCTGAGCAGGCGTAATCGCAAATGCCGTCAGGTTAGTAAGATCCGACAACAGTTTTGATGCGTGTCTTATGGTATTATCGAGTTCTGTAAGATTAGCGCTGATCTCTTTTTCAATCGTTTGCTTCTCATGCTCCGGCAATTCATACTTTTTCATTAATGTATTAACGTATAATCTATATGCCTTATCAGAAGGAATTCTTCCTGCCGAAGTATGAGGATGAGTTAAAAAACCCATTTCCTCGAGATCTGACATTTCATTTCTGATCGTAGCTGCGCTTACTCCCATATCATATTTCTTAGAAATAGTACGGGAACCTACCGGTTCAGCAGAATATATAAAATCTCCGACTATGGCTTGCAAAATCTTTAATTTTCTTTCGCTAAGATCCATTGTAAAATCACCTTCTATAATAAATTCGGAAATTCTCTCGCAAGTTCTGTTTTTTCAATCCCTGCGATCCGGCTTTATCTCCGGCTTTTGTTAGCACTCAATATCAGTGAGTGCTAACCTACGATTAATATACCCTTATTATCATTTAATGTCAACAAAATTTTTTAAAAAAGAGGAAAATGCACCCGAAAAGTCCGGATTTATTATTCCGGCGCCCCTCGAATGCATTTTTACAATTGTTATTTTTGCCGCAAAACAGCATAAATACATTATGTGAAATTAATAAAATTATTTAATATCTTCCGTCAATTCCGTCTCATTAAAAGTCACTAATTTGCTGGACATAAGCTCTTTTATTTTTAATATTTTTTCAGTTATCATTATTTCAAACACGACTTTTTCATCGCCGAGATTTACGTTAGTCATTTCTATTATGCGATTTATACGATACTTGAGAGTATTATAATGAACAAACATTTTTTCCGCAGCTTTAGACAAATTCTGCTGACAATTAACATATGTAAAAAGCGTTTTTACATAATTACTGTCGTTTTCGTTATCTATCGCTATCAGTTTTCTTACTGCAGGCTCAACCATAATATCAAGATCTATAGTTTCCGCAAAATTCAAAATCATATGATACTGTATCATATCTCTGTATTTTAATATCGTACTTGAGATTCCAAGAATATCTCTCATTTGCATACAATATACTGTTTGAATATAATATTTATAAAAATCTTTCAAATTATCAAAATCAAAACTTATATTTGCCTGGCAGTTATTTTCTTCAAGCAGACATATAAATTCATCCGCTGCATCGCCTGAAAACGGCTTCTGTTCAGGTTCGATATCATACAGAACAACTATATAATTATTAAGAAGCACGACATTATTTCTGTCAAAATACTTTTTTATTTGGGTTAAAATATCGTATTTTTTATCATCGCTCATTCTGTAATCGGTAACTTCTATAGTAATTACATATAATTTATCCTGCAATTTTATTCCGAACAACTCCATTCGGCTTTCTATTTCTTCGGGATTCGTAATTTTATTCAATAATATAGACGTTAAAAAATTCTCGATAACAGAAAACTTGAATTTTTCCTTACTCATACGTTTTGACATCGTAATCGCCAAGAAATCTGCAAATTTATTTAATACCGCCTTATCAAGATCGTCAATAGCTCTGCCATATTCGAGTATTTTTATGTAACCCGCCGCATCTCTGTTCTGCATTATTTTTACTGCAAGCTGACGATGATTCAAAAGAGAATTCGCATCGAAAACTACCGGAATACCATCCGTATATTCTTCCGACACAATGTCATCAAGATAATAATTAGGCATAAAACCGTTTTTTATGGTGTATTCCCAAACAGGCTCATCGCTTAATTCTTTAGTTCCCGCAGTGCCAAGAAAATTAAACGACGAATCCACTAACAAAAGCGGATTTCCGAGTTTTTCATAACCATAATCCAAAATTTCCTGTATTCCTCCTCCACTTTTTAAAATATCAAACAGATGCGCGGAAATATCTTCTATACATGCGCTGCATTCTATGTAAAAAGCAATTTTCTCAGCAACTCTTTTGCATATAGTTTCGCTTTCGACAGCTATTATATTATAATTCGTAAATTTTTTTGAATTATAATTTATATCTTTGCCGCCATATATTAAAAGCGAAAGATTCTCATATTCATCAAAATTTGTCGTTCCGTCAAGACAGCCGACATATAAAAACGCCGAGTCATAAAATTTCCCCAGTTCTTCGATTTTTTTAATTCCTACAATTTTTTTATTTGGAAAATTGTCATAAAATCTGACCTTTTCGGAAAATCTGCTGCCAGCCAGTTCCGCCTTGATTCTTGAAAATTTCAATCCCATTGATTTACATCCCTACTAAACAAACTTCTGTATCAAACAAAACCTCAACTCAGCTTATAGCGCTGCTGCCTTTTTGCAAAGCAATTATGCCTGTTCTCGCTATTTCCTGAATGCCATAAGGTCTTACCATTTCTTCAAAGAGATCTATTCTCTCCGGTGTATCACTTATTTCCAGGGTAATAGTAGATGTAGAAATATCTATGATCCGCGCTTCCATTATATCTGCCAGATCCTTGATCTCGCTTCTTGCCTTGCTTCCTGATGCTATTTTTATCATAGCGAGTTCCTTGCCTACTACCTCAGAAGCATTGAAACTTCTTACTTTAATAACGTTTACGAGTTTGTTGAGCTGCTTTTCTACCTGTTCGACTACACTATTGCCGCTGTCTACTATCATAGTGATACGGGAAATGCTCTTATCCTCTGTAACGCCAACTGCAAGACTGTCTATATTAAAAGCTCTTCTTGCAAAAAGTCCTGTTATCTTATTTAATGCTCCCGCCTGATTTTCAACCAAAACCGATATTATCTGTTTCATTAAGTATTCCCCCTCTACTGTTTCATAGTGCTTTCATCAGGGTCAACTCTGCACTCTAAAAGATACGGTCCGTTATAAGAAAGCATTTCGCTTATAGCTTCCTCTATATCTTTTTCGTCGGAAATACATCTGTTTGCTATGCCATAGGCATCCGCTAACTTTCCGAAATCAGGAGTTTCAGGCAGATGCACCGCAAAAGGCCCTTCTGTATATGCATTTTTCTGAATCTCATTCACCATGCCCAGTCTTCTGTTATTAAGCAATACGATCTTTAAATTAAGATTGTGTTCTTTAATAGTAGACAATTCGTTCATAGTCATCTGAAAACTTCCATCTCCGCAGATTACTACCGTCTGCTGATTTCTATCAGCAAACATAACTCCTGCGCCCGCAGGAACAGAATAACCCATAGTTCCCAAACCACCTGAAGTAAGATATCTGCCTTTTCTTACCTGTATGTATTTTGCAGCCCAGATCTGATTTTGACCTACGTCAGCTACAACATATGCATTCTCATCGAGCTGGCTGCCGAGTTCCATCATAAGCCTGCGCGGACCTATGGTAGATTCTCTCGGCTGAATAGTAAGCGCGCTTTCTTCTTTTTCAAGAGCTCTTAATGTTGCCAACCAATCGTCGCTATCTGCCACAGGATTTTCCTCCAACAACTTCTCCAATATATGTTTTATATCACCTACAAGCGGAACTGTAGGAGTCATATTCTTGCCAATCTCAGCAGGATCTATATCTATGTGAATAGTGCGTGACTTCTCCTCTACCTTATCCGGCGCCTGAACGGCTCTGTCGCCCACTCTTGCGCCTATGATGATAAGAAGATCCGTATTATTAAGTGCGTAATTTGCCGCAGCATGTCCGAACTGTCCTATCATGCCGATATTGTCCTCATCATCCGTAGAAAGAACGCTTCTGCCCATTAAAGTAGTAACCACAGGAATTTTCGCCATCCTGCTAAGCTGCTTTACGAGTTCTTGAGCGCCGGAACTGAAAACTCCGCCTCCAGCGCATATAAGCGGTTTCTTTACGCCATTAATCTCTTTTGCAACTTTTTTTATCTGCTTTATATTTCCAGAAATACTCGGTTTATATCCTGGAATATTAACCTCGCCGGGATCTTTATATTCAAATACCTGGTTTTGTACGTCGCTCGGAACGTCTATAAGCACAGGACCCGGTCTTCCTGTGGAAGCTATATGAAACGCTTCTCTTATAATCCTCGGAATGTCCTGAACTTTTTTAACAAGGTAACTGTGTTTTATAAACGGCGCGCACGCACCTGTAATATCCACTTCTTGGAATACATCTCTGCCCAAAAGTTCGCTTGGAACTTGTCCCGTAATCGCCACGATAGGAATACTGTCCATATAAGCCGTCGCTATTCCAGTTATAAGATTTGTAGCCCCCGGTCCGGAAGTAACCACGCAAACGCCTACTCTGCCTGTCCTTCTTGCATATCCTGACGCCATATGCCCTGCATTTTGTTCCTGTCTTACTAATATATGGCTGATAGAATCCTTAACCTTAGCCAATTCATCGTAAAACGGGCATATAGTCGCTCCGGGATAGCCGAATACAATATCTACATTCTGCTCCTGAAGTCCTTTTATCATCGCCTGAGCACCTGTAATCATATATAAACTCCTTTTAACTAATATTCTGTAACCTTTTCCGGTTTTTCGCTTATTTTAAGATTTCCTGTTTTTAATTCTCTG
>JAAVYD010000133.1 GCA_022790955.1 Bacillota bacterium | reverse complement strand
CTTTTGTTCTGGCGGCTATGCCGCCTGTTATAAATCCTGTATTACAGGATTTATAACGCGTTTACTATTACAGACTGCTGCCTTTTTTGCCGCACCCGGCCCGGAAACATTTTACACAGAAACAAAAAAAGTGCCACTTGCACCAAAAGGCACAACATGACACTTTGTAACTCGGAGACTGTGTTCGTTTTACGAACCGGATACTGTGGTTCTATTTTAGCAGGTTTTGAGGGGGGTGTCAATCTGAATACCTGGATAAATTGCCCCAATCGACATCTTCTTCGTCCACAAAACCGCTTGCTTCCGCTTCTTCCAGTTCCTTGGCTTCCTGCGGCGTGGCCTTTGTAAAATCCGGGTCCCAGGCACGCACCAGTTTTTTAATAAACTCATAGGCAAAGTTCTGATCCGCCTCCGGGAGCATATCCATCAGCCTGGCTGCTTCCACAACTTTTTCTGACATACGATCACACCCCTCTCACTTGTAAATATCGCCACGGTTTCCTATCTCCATAATCAGGAGGACTTCTACTCTTCCATCTTGCTCCAGCCGGTATACCACACGCCAGCCGCCTACCCTCAGCCGCATCCGGCCATCACTATATTCTTGCATGGGTTTGATATCACCCTTCGGAGGCTTTTCTGTCAGCCCGGCTATAGCAGCCCGGATCCTCTCTACAGACCTCAAATCCAACTTGCTCAGGAATTTCAGCGACTTTCTGGAATACCGAACTTTCACGCCGCACACCCTTTCAAGGGGATACTATCTATTTTATACTATTTTACCAGACTGCGCCCAGATATGCAAATAGAATTTCTTCAGACATCCGCAGAAGGCTCACTTCCCTTTTCTCTCACCTCCGCCTGTCTCACCAGCAATTCCACAACCTCAAATATCTCACGTTTGTCACGGGCAGACAGCGCCGCCACCATCTCGGAAAGTTCAGAAGCCCGCTGCTCGGCAGCGTAGTCGAGCACGTCACGGAGCACCGCGTCGGCGGAAACGTCCAGGATGTTGAGGATACGGACAAGCCGGTTATAAGCTGGGAAGTTGATGCCGCGTTCTATCACGGAGATGTACTGCTCCGTGCAGCCAACTTTTCCGGCCAGTTCTGCCTGGGTGGGTTCGGCCTTCTCCCTGCACTCCTTGAACCTGCGCCCTACCATTTTATTGCCCATGGCCGTACCCGCTCCCTGTTTCTAAAAGTTGTGCTATTAGTATACAGGCTTTGCTTTGAGTTAAACAGCGAGTAAAACTTTTCTTATAATTGTATTACTGTGTGTGGGAAGAAAATTTCAAAAGGGAAGGACACCAGCGAACTGGTGCCCTTCCTGCAAGACTTTTCTTTACATTGTGTAACTGCACAACGATCTGATTTACTATCGTCAGAACAAATCGCTATGCGTTCCTGTCCGGATCAGTTTTAGGATGAGTATATCTTTCACTACCTTATAGACTAACAGCCAATCCGGCTCAATGTGGCACTCTCGCATGTCCATGTAATTTCTGGAATTTGCCAAAGCATGATCCCGGTATGAGGCCGGCAGCGGCTCTTCACTGCAAAGCAAGGAAATGACCTTCTCTAACTTTTTGGGGTCACATCCGCGCTTTACAGCCAGCTTGTAGTCTTTCTTAAACTGCCCTGTAAACTCCGGTTTAAGCATCAAGGGCCTCCATCAAGCTTTTCACACTGTCAAAGGGCCCATACAGGTCTTCCTCTTTTTCCGCACTTTCCATGGCCGCATAGGTGGTCTCATTGGGCTCATCCAGTCTCACCTCAAAAGGCAGGCCATGGTGACGCAGTGCCTGCCGATAAAAAATCCCCGTTGCTGTGCTCAGATCCATACCAAGCGATTTGAAAAGCGCGGCTGCCTGTTCTTTCAGTTCCGGCTCAATCCGAAGCGTCATATTTTGTTTGTTTGCCATGTTGAGCCTCCCCTTTCTCCATTGTTCATTTTCATTATACGCAATATTCATTTGCTTTGCAAGTGTATTGCACGCTTTTTTGTAAATTAGGCTTATCCACATGGAGAGAGGGCACCAGCGAACCGGTGCCCCAAAATAAGATAAACTGTAGATAGCTGACTTATCATTCTACCCAATTTTCAACCTTCAGCCCTGGAACCCGCTCAAATTCCCGGACATTGTTCGTAACGAGAACCAGACCCTCTGCCCTGGCATGGCTGGCTATGAGAGTATCCAAGGGGCCGATGGGCGTTCCCCGCTTCTCCAGGTAAGCCCGGACTCCTCCGTACTCCATGGAGGCCCGGTCATCAAAAGGCAAGACTTCCAGAACCAGGAGCATCTGCATGATAGCGGCTTGGTTTTTCGGTGGGTTGGAGCTTTTTGCCGCGCCATATTCCAGCTCTGACAAAGTTATGGTGGAAATACACAAGCCATTTTGCTGGTTTTCCTTGAGCCTTTGCAGTACCTGTTCCGGCTTGTTCTTGATGGCATAGATGCAGATATTGGTGTCCAGCATATACTTCATAAGGATTCGCGCTCCTGCTGTACCGTCTGTTCCCTGCCGCCTTCGTAAAAATCGTCGGTAAAACTGTTCAAGCCTTCCAGGAACACATTCCATGCCGCCTCTTTCGGCGCCAGCAGCACCACGTCACCCAGGCGCTGGATCAAGACCTCACTATCGTTAAACCGGAACTTTTTCGGCAGCCGTACAGCCTGGCTCCTGCCTGTTTCAAAAATTTTTGCGACTTCCATGGCGCTCACCTCCTACAAATAGGATATATCATGATATGTATTTTGTCAACCTAAAAGGAAGGACATCGGCGAACCGATGCCCTTCCACAGAACAGAACAAATAGGTTTATTGTTTGTTGTGGACAAGCGCCTCCAGCCCATCCATGCCTGTGCCGCCGTCACGGGTTCGCCGCTTACGGCAGCGTGCCAGCGCCATATCGTAGTCGTAGCCCATGGCTCTCGCGTATTTCCGGCTGATTTTCCGGCATCTTTCCGCATGAATTTGGTAAGTGGCCTCATGATATCCGGTCAGCCCCCAGGCGGAAACAGCGCTTTCCAGAAGGTTTGCGTAGTCCCGCAGGGCATTCACGATCACATAAAGGTCGCCCATCGTGGTCTTGACCTCCCTCGTGGAACACGGTTTGCTAGGCCCGCCTAAATCCATATATCGGAGGACGGCTCCGTGCTCCATGCCGTCAAGTTCGGTCATTTCTACAGTCTCTGTTGTGCTCTCTGTATAAGGGATATTTTTCACACTCATAATTTTCCCCCTATATCCGTATATGCTTTTTCACCACCGCTGTCAGTTTGGCGGGCAGCTTCTCCAGATCGGTGATATCCAGGAAAGAGTCCCCGTATATCCGCTGGATGTTGGGCTTGTCGTCGCCGATGGCAGCGGCCACAAAAGCTATTCCTTTGCGCTGGTACTCCTGTTTGATGCCCCGCAGGTCTTCCTCGGCGGCAGTACCGCTGTAGCCCAGGTCGGCGGGCTGGCCGTCGGACACCAGGATCAGCAGCTTCACGGCCTCGGGACGCCGGGACAGCCGCTCGGCCACATAGCGCAGGGCCGCGCCGTCCCGGTTGCTGCTGCGGGCAGAGATGTCCATCAGGCGGTATTTGTCATCCCGGTCAAAGCCGTCAAATTCGGCATAAGAGTACATTTCCACTGTGTTTCCCTGGTTGCCGCTGCCCGTTGAATGACCGTAGACCATCACGGGGATCTCCAGGCCCTCGCAGAAGTCATAGAGAATAATAGCGGCGGCCCGGGCGTAAGTGGCTCGGTCAGCATCACTCATGGAGCCGGATTCGTCCACCAGCAAGCCCACGGCCAGTTCGGGGATCTCGTTGGGCAGGGCAGTCTTGTAGAACACCTTGCCGTCGCCCCTGCACAGGGCGTGGGAATCCAGCCTGCGGCCCATGATAAGGCCGGTCTGCTTGCCGCCGCGCTGGTGCTCCTTCAGTTCCTTTTGGATGCTCCGCTGAAGTTGCCGGGAGATAGTGAGAAGCTGGGACGCGATGGAATCATACTGCTCCACCAGATTTTCGTCCACGCTGGCCATGCGGTTGATGCGCATATGGACGCCTTTGTGGATGTCCCCATAGGAGATATTGTTGGCCATTTCGTTAAGCTCCGCAAGCCGCTCATTTTCCAGCTGCTCACAGGCGGCGCGTTCCGCCATCTTGTCCAGTACCCGCTCGATATCAGAGGCAGCTTTTTCATACTGCTCCCGTTCATAATCGGCGTTGTACTCGGTGGTGCCGCCTACAGGTTCGTATACGGAATCTGTCTGGTGGTAAGGGATGCGCCCCCCTTCTTCAGTGGACACATCCTGTTTGCCGGCGTCCATGGAGCCGCCCATCAGCATTGCAGGATGCTGTCCAGGATATGGCAGCGGCCATCCTCCTCGGCCTCCTTCATCTGGGTGACGGTGGGCATCTCATTCTGCTGCCTTGCCCGCACGGCCTCCAGCGCAAAGCCCAGGGTGCCGGGGAAATGGAGCAGCATACGGTTCTCCACATAGCCGTCCTCCAGCACGTTCAGGATAGTATGGGCCACGGTTTGCACGGCCTCTTGGTTTTTCTCATCTGCCTTGACGTAGGCCCACAGAGCCTTTTCGTTCCCAAACTCTGCGAATGTGCGCAGGGCGGGCGGCTCCGGGTACCAAAGGCCCCGGCCCAAGAAATTTAACTGGGTCTGGGGCGCGAGGAAATCCGTATAGAGCACATGGCCCAGCTCGTGGGCGTACAGGCCGCAGACGGCCTGATAACGGTTTTGCCGGCCTTTCTCTCGGGTCACCATGGGATGGCCCGCATAAGGTCTCGCCCCTTTCATCATCCTGTGTACTGGCCCCCGGCGATCAGCGGCTGTAAATACGCCACAATGAACCCCAATGAATTTAGCGTGATCCACGTCACTACAATGCGCTTGAGCCAGCTTGTAGCCTCATCCACCGCCCGCTGGTTCCGGGAGATCATCCGCACCAGCAGGGCGATGGCAGCTGCCGTTACCGCCACGATGGTGCTGATAGCCACCAACTGCCCGTACACGTCTTTCATGATGGTCGAAAACCGGTTCCAGATGGTGTCCGCGTACACTTGATGAAGCGACACCAGCACCGCCGCCCCGGCTCCTACCAACGACCAGTAGGCTGTGACCAGCTTCCGGCCTTTTCTCTTTGGCTTTGTCATAAAATACCTCCAGAATATTAAATTTGGGCAGCAAAAAAGCCGCTTCAAGCTGCTGCTCGAAACGGCTTTCAACGTTTGTTTTACAAACGTTTTGTCTGGCCCCAATTTGGTACGATATCATTATAGCACTTTTCCTTTTTCGTGTCATCGGCTATGGAGCGCAAATTTTGTGCAAATTTTGTGCCATGCATTTTAGAGCGTCTTGTACTTTTTCTCAAGAAACAGTTTTACCTCTCGCAAAAAGCATTCTGCTCCTGCCAGAAGCTCTTCCGTATCAGAAACAGAGCAGATATAAAAATCTTCATAATCACTTCGGTTGCGGATGAGTGAAGCATTTGTGATAAGTTTCCCAAACTCCTTAGAGAAGATTTCTGTTTTGAGATACCGCAGGGTAAACTGTGATATGACTGCGGAGTGTTTCTTGAAATCCAGGCCATCCAAGGCCAGTACCGCACGCATTGCGTGAAATATGCAATAATAAGCCCGGTTGTTTGCAGAGGCGTAGTCTCCCGCTTCTATGTCGCGTCTGGCGGATACCAGCATTTCCCCGGCTTTGTGCAGCCGGTATTGGGAAAGGTCTGCAATGGTTATATCAGGCACTGAGCGGCACCCCCTCAGCAGAGATATTTCGGAACAAAGGAAGCAGTTGGGAATTGGATTGGAAATACTGGCGGTTTTCCACAATGGGAGACAGCAAAACACCATAATTCAAAAGCAATTCCGCAGCCGCCCCGCCTATCTGCCAGCTTTTCTCCGAGATCGTTTCCCTGGAGGAATCCACAAGCAGGAGAAGGTCTATGTCTGAGCCCTCCTCCGCATCGCCGCGCGCGTAAGACCCAAATAAAACCGCGTCTATACGTTCCTGCGGGAAAATTTTGGAAACCAGTCGGCACATCTCCCCGGCTATCCTTTTCACTTCCTGCATGGCAAGCATACGATCCCTCCTTTCTTCTCGATTCTATTATACCTGAAATATTGTATCTTTGCAACCGGAGCCGACCACAGAAAAAGTTACTCCATTTTCTCCAAGAACTCCAACATTTCCAGCCAAAAGTCCACATCTGTCGAAGGGGCTGACCACAGCCGAATAGAAAGAATGGTAATGGCCTGCTGACGAAGCCGGTAGTAATTGCGGGAGGACATCTCCAGCCGGTAAAGTATCTCCGCATGGCTCAGGGGCTCAGGCATTATGTATGTCAGGTAGAGGATCTGGTACAAGCGCTTCCCATCTCCCGGTTTCTTTTTCAGCACGGTCAGAGCCTCGTTGATCCGATCCAGCAGGATGCGGGTCTTTTTAGTGCCCTCCAGCCGGTTTTCCATCCTGCGATTTCCCATGGCCAAAGTCAAGTCCATCTGCTCCAGCAGCTCGTCAATGCCTTGAAACGGCTGATCCAGCTCCTCCGCCACGGTTTCCGGGAAACACTCCATGAGCCAGACCAACGTCCGGTACTGCTGCAAAAGCAGCAGCGTGTTATGATAGCTGTTACGGGCCTTTTCCTGCTTTTGAACGCGCATATCTTCATTTTTTATCTTTTTATCGCCTAAAATGCCTCGAATGGTGAGCAAATCAATAAATTCTCTGGCTTTTTCGTCGTGGTTCTTCATAATCAAACCAATCCTTTCCAATTTCCGTGAAGCCAAGGGGCACACTTCCCCCAGGGCTCCCGTAGCTCCTGATTTTCGCAAGGGCAGGGATATAACCACCACCCTTGCAGTCCTCATTAAAGTTCTTCCAATTCTTGGGTGAAGAAATATACGCGCGTATTATAGAAGCCGAAACTGCAACGCGGCTGATTTTCCTGCTGAACCATGCAACCAGCTTTCCAAACCGCGTTTGTCCTTTGTTCCCGTTAGGCGTATTTTCCCCCATTGTGCGTATTTCCTTAAAAATGCGCACAACTTCCCTCTGGTCGGGCAATGAAACCTCCGTACCGATTGGGTACGCTTTATTAAAAATGAGGCAGCCATACGAGCCGGGCAAGCGGTACAGAGCGAAGGCATCCCCGTGCTTTTTCAGAAATCTCCATACCTTGGTCTTTTCCCAGCCCCATCGCTGCCCTAGGGTTTCCAAAGTCAAGTTAGCGCCATACTTTCCATACTGGATAACAGGCGCAAAAAAAGAGAACCCGTTGTCCGGATCCTCCCATACTGTGTGACACCATAGGTCTAACCAGGCGTCTGTTTCTTCAAATTTGTAGTGCTGCCTGGCCAGGCGTTCTGTTATGTTCCGGGGTACGCACAGAAAGCCTTACCCGTCGGTCGTGTATACGACGCCTTTCATGCAGGCCGTGCCAGAGCATTTTACCACCCAGTCCGTGATTTGGTAGGTAAGTTTCTTGGTTTCTTTGTCCAGGCCATAGGTCAGGTAGCCGAGCTGAGCCAGCTTATCAAGCGTTTCCAGAGCTTTGGAGCGGCTTCTTACGCCCAGGATACTCTTTAGCCCAACAACGCCCCCGGCCCACATACCGGGCTCTACGGGGTTATTATGGCCGCAATAGGAGGCTACTCCTTTACGGAAAGCCGCACGGGAAGCAAGCTTCGCCCAGGCGGACAGGATGCCTTTGCCCTGTGGCAGGGACTTGCGGGGCAATTTGACCCAGTGATATTTTTGCAGGCATTTCACGACGGGAACCTCCTATCATAACAAAAAGGACAGCTTCTCTTTTGAAACTACCCCTAAAAACTTATAAACAATTGAATCGGCACGTAAAAAATGGCTCTCCCATTTCCATGTCGTACCTCTGTATATTTATTCAAGGGCAATCAATACCACGCCCAAAGGACGTGGTATGAATGATAAGCCCTAAAAGGGCATGATGCCAGCAGCGCCTAAAGGCGCAGAATGAGAAACGCCAACCGCACTTTGGGTTTGGCGTTTCTTTTTTACACTTCTTCTAAATCT
>JAAVYD010000035.1 GCA_022790955.1 Bacillota bacterium | reverse complement strand
CTTTAACCGCTTAAACCGTGTAATTTCAAGCGTTTTGCTGACCTCGTCGCTGTCAGCTTAATCATATTACCAAAGCAAATACGATATGTCAACTCTTTTTGTCGATTTTTAGCTGAATTTTTTTATTTTTCCTATATGTGCTCTTTAATAACATTACTTCTATTCTTTTTTTCGTCATTTACTTTATTTTTCTGATTGTACTGTGAATTTCCTGCGTAGTCAAATAACGGACTGCATAATTTAAACATAAAATTTTCTCTGTCTACTATTCCGACAACTTTATTGCTGTCATATAATCGAATCAAAAATTCTGCCGCCTGAGCACTTGTATGATAATTATCAAAAAAACTATCGTAATCATATTCACTCACTTCATTAGCTATTTTTCCAAACTCCGTTTTTGTTGCAGCCGGAGCAAACACCTTTACCTTCATTTGGGCTCCCGATTCTTTCAATTCTCTTGCCAGACCTTCGGTGAAAGCTGCGACAAAAAATTTGGTCGCGCAGTAAGTTACTGCATTAGGCACTATCGTATAGCCTCCGCTGGAGGATATATTAATGAGATGCGTTCCTTTCACATCTTTAAAATCACGCACAAATAACGATGACAATATAGTTACAGCTTCCACATTCAAGCGCATCATTCGTCCGATTTTATATAAATTCTGATTCCATACGCTGCTATAATTTCCTACACCTGCATTATTAATCCACGTTCTGAGAGGATAATTTTTCACATCAGTATAAAATTTAAAAACATTATCTGCTTCAGATAAGTCTGCAATTTTGATAATAATATCACATTCAGGATTCAAACTTAAAATTTCCTGTTTCAATTTTTCCAGTCTGTCCTTTCTTCGCGCAGTTAATATCAAATCGCTGCCCCTCCCTGCAAACGCCTTTGCCGTTTCATGTCCTATCCCTGAACTTGCACCTGTAATAACCGTATATTCTCTCGTATCTTGAATCATTTACAAAACCTCCTATTTCTTGATATAATACAAACATACAATATAGAGTAAACTCTATGTCAATGCACAGGAGGTAATTTTTTTGCAGTACTTAATAGGAGAATTTTCCAGACTGACAGGTTTAAGTATACATACCCTGCGATATTATGAGAATGAACGCCTTATTACGCCAAAACGTAATTCCGGAAATCGTCGCTGTTACTCAGATGAAGACATTATCTGGATCGAATTTATCAAGCGTCTTAAAAATACGGGCATGCCTATAAAGCAAATCCAACACTATGCAAAATTACGTGCGATGGGCGAATCAACTATGAATGAAAGAAGAAAAATATTAATAAATCACCGCGAAACCTTAAAAAACCAAATTGAGCAGTTGCAGGAACACATGAAAAAACTAAACGATAAAATCGAATTTTACGATAAACAGATCGAAAACCCTCTAAATAAGCCTAAAAACAAAAACTGACTTTAACACAAATCTTATACAATCAGATCATGCAAAGTCAGTTTGATTACATTATTATATTATATAAAATCCATGCGCTCATTATTATGCAGGCATGTTTTCATTATCTTTAAGAAAAAATCTTAATGAAAATACCGTTACGGCAAGTTTAAATTTTATATCGTCAGCAACATTATTTTTATCTGAATAAAGTATATTTTCTATATCTTCGATTTCTATGCCGGACATCTTTGCAATAGTTTCTTTTGATATATTGTGATATGTTATTAATACATCTAAAAACGCACTTAGTTTAACATTTTCATCATCTGCAATACAACCATAAATAAAACCGATTTTAGAAAACATGTCAAAAATATCTTTCTGTTCCTCTAAAACTTCCTGAGGCAGAACATCAATATTTCCTTCCTTAATCTTTACTATCTGATCTGAAGATAATCTTAAACAATTAGAAAGAGTTTCGATATTAAAGTCATATTCATCTACAAGCGTTCTTAACCAATCAGATATATAACCATAGTTATTCATCTTAAATCATCCCTATATAAATAAACTGTTTTTAATTTGTATCGCAATCATAAACTTTCATATTTAATCTAAAATTCCTGCTTATTAGTCATCTGCTTAGATGAAATAAGCCCCATATGACTCAGCGCCTTGCCCGTACCCACCGCAACGCAGTTTTTAGGCTCTTCGGCAACGGTAACCGATATCTTTGTCCTGTCCTCTATACGCTTGTCCAAACCCCACAAAAGCGCGCCGCCGCCTGTAAGAAGGATTCCTGCGGAACTTATATCCGCCGCAATTTCAGGCGGAGTCCTGTTAAGCACTTCGTGTACGGCTTCGCATATAATGGACAAAGGTTCATCTAACGCATCGTACATTTCTTCAGAAGTGACGAGAACGGAAACCGGAAGTCCGGAAACCATATCCCTGCCTCTGCATTCCATAGCAATAGACTCGTCCCTCGGAAAAGCAGTGCCGATATGAACTTTAAGCTGCTCCGCAGTTCTTTCACCTATAAATATTTTATGCGCTTTTCTCATATATTTTATAATAGCGTCGTCAAAACGGTCACCTGCCACTTTTACAGATGTGCTCGTAACGATTCCGCCAAGAGAGATTACAGCTATATCGGTAGTACCGCCTCCTATATCTATCACCATAACGCCATCCGGACGCATAATATCTATGCCTGCGCCAATAGCAGCTGCAATCGGTTCTTCCATAAGAAATACTTCTTTAGCTCCCGCCATAGACGCCGCTTCGCTTACCGCTCTTTTTTCTACCTCTGTAACGCCGCTTGGCACGCAGACCATTATCCTGGGTTTAAAAAATCTTCCGGAACCGCAGGTTTTTCTTATAAAATATTTCAGCATACGTTCCGTCGTATCGTAATCGGAGATTACACCGTCTTTGAGCGGTCTTACTGCGATTATATTGCTCGGCGTTCTTCCCAGCATCTGACGAGCGTCCTCTCCTACGGCGAGAACTTCGTTTGTATCCTTATTTAAGGCTACTACTGACGGTTCATTCAAAACTATACCTTTTCCCTGTATATAAATTAATACATTAGCTGTACCTAAATCAATACCAACTTCTGATGCGAATGCCATTTGTTTCTCCTTTATTTATCCCTTTATTTTTATGTATCACGTTAATTGCCAGTTTACAGGCTGTATTCCGTTTTCTTCTAAAAAAGCGTTTGCCTTTGAAAAATGCCTGCAGCCGAAAAATCCTTTGTAGGCGGATAACGGGCTTGGATGAGCCGCAGTCAATATTAAGTGCGCAGAATTTGTTATCAGCTCTGTCTTTGCCTTTGCGTTAGCGCCCCATAATATAAATACCATTGGCTTTTCCCGTTCATTCAAATGGCGTATCACCTGATCTGTGAATGTTTCCCAGCCTTTTCCTCTATGAGAATTGGCCTGCCCGGCGCGCACTGTGAGCGCTGTATTTAAAAGCAAAACTCCCTGCTGCGCCCACTCGGTAAGACAACCGTGCCCTGGAGGCATGCAGCCCAAATCATCATTAAGTTCTTTAAAAATATTAACAAGCGACGGAGGCGGCTGGACTCCTTTTTGCACGGAAAAGCACATTCCGTGAGCCTGATTAGGTCCGTGATACGGATCCTGTCCCAAAAGCACAATTTTTACATCGTTGTAAGGCGTCGTTTTTAAAGCATTAAAAATATCATACATAGACGGATAAATAACTCGTGAAGAATATTCTTTTTTTAAAAATTCTCTTAACTTCAGATAATAATCCTTTTCAAATTCGCCTTCTAAAACCTTGTCCCAATCATTTCCTATATTAACCATTATTATCTCCATTTATCTGCTAAGATAGTCTGTTCTCAATTAATTCAGCCAATTCGCCAGCTAACACCTCTATCTTTTTTATATCCGATCCTTCCAGCATCACTCTCACGAGAGGCTCCGTTCCTGAAGGCCTTATAAGAACCCTGCCGTCTCCCGCCATCTTTGCTTCTGCCGCTTCAATAGCGCTGCGAATCTCGTTGTCATCCATATATTTTTCTTTATTCTCATTTTTTACCTTAGCGTTTATGAGAACCTGCGGATAAACTTTCATCTCAGCGGCGAGAGCAGACAGCTTGATGCCGTAGCGCTTGTACGCTTTAAGAAGCTGAAGCGCGGCTATCATACCATCTCCAGTAGTACTGTGTTCTCTGAATATAATATGACCCGACTGCTCGCCTCCTATTACGCAACCTGTTTTCAACATGCTCTCCAACACATAACGATCTCCGACGGCAGTAACATTTACGTTTATGCCAAGCTCTTCAGCCCGCTTGTGAAATCCCAGATTACTCATAACCGTTACGGTCACAGTGTCGTTTTTAAGGCGGTTTTCATCTTTTAAAAGTTTCGCACAGACGCTTATCACCTGATCTCCGTCTACTTGAGAACCAGTTTCATCAACGGCTATAAGCCTGTCTGCATCGCCGTCGAAAGCAAGACCTATATCCGCACCTGTGTCTTTAACAGTCTGCATAAGTTTTTCCGGATGAGTAGAACCGCAGTCTGAATTTATATTAATGCCATCCGGCTTATCGCATATAATATTAACGTCTGCACCAAGCTCTCTAAACACATCCGGCGCAATATTATAAGCTGCACCATTAGCGCAGTCCAATACAATTTTTATACCGCTAAGAGAATCATTGAACGTTGACTTAACAAATTTCTTATACAGTTCCACAGGAGATTCGCTTGGCGTGATTATGCGTCCGATATTTTCTCCTGACATTGCTTCGCCGCTTTTGCCTGCCAAATCCTTATGAACGATGCTTTCTATTTCGTCCTCTAAAGCGTCATCCAGCTTAAAGCCTTCGGAATTAAAAAACTTTATTCCGTTATATTCAAAAGGATTATGTGAAGCTGATATCACTACTCCGGCATCAGCATTATACTCTTTAACAAGGTACGCTGCGCCCGGCGTAGGCAAAACGCCCGCCTTTATTACATTGCCTCCCATAGAAAGAATACCCGACGTCAGGGCATCCTCCAACATATCTCCAGATATTCTCGTATCCTTAGCTATTAATATCAGCGGTTTCTCCGCATTTTTACTTAAAACCTGCACGCCAGCCTTTCCCAGCGCCATCGCAAGTTTAGGAGTAAGCTCCGTGTTAGCGACTCCCCTTACACCGTCCGTCCCAAACATCCTTGACATTATCAGGTCCTCCATGTTTGTTTTTCTTATGCAAAATATTTGATCCAATGCCGTAAAAATATACATTTCCACCGGCAAATTTTAATTCATATTATAATTAATAAACTGCTGCTTTATGAACATCGCAGCACATAGTTATTCTTTAATAACCGCCGTTAAATTAATTTTTACTAATGAAACATTTATTCGCGATTCTTCTGCCAATTCTGACAGCTTTACTTCCACAGGAACATCCGCCGTTCCTTCTCTCAACCCGCCGCAATCTACCAACATTTCAAAATCCGACGATGAAATAGCAGCCAGCGCGGCTTCTGTGCCGTAAATAGTAATTGAAACTGTTTCTTCAGAAAATTTTATATCTATATCATCTGCTAAATTCAATAATTTTATATTATCAGCCGCATAGCTTAACGTACGGCTTTCCAGCTTTCTGACTGTGACAGTCACTTTAACTTTAGCTTGAGATGACGCCAGCTTCACATTTCCCACCACATCTGGAATCAGATCTATTTCCTTTGAAGCGGTCACCTCCGACAAATCTATCTGTTGAGAAGATATCTCGTTTATTGAGCTTATCTCATTTACTGGACCTGCAATCTTCACAGTTTCTGGAGACTCTATTCCTGACAATTCCAAATTATCTGCCAGCGAACCTATAGTTTTAACGTTAAGACCTACGGTTTTTACTCCGTAAAGCTGAGCCTTAACGGTAACTTCATTTACTGATACTTCTACTCCCCTCACTGGGTTTCCTACATCATCCACAGGTATCAGCGCAGCTGAAAATTCTCCGATTTCTTCGGATAATTTGTTCGCATCTATTTCTGCTGACAAGTGATTCACCTGAGCAACTGCCGATTTGGCGCCCGAAACCGATACGATCTCCGTTGATAAGTCCACGCCTACCGCTTCTTTGTTATCTGGCACGCTGCCCACAAACCGAACTTTGACATCTCTATCCTCTGTAACTACTCTTTCTATCGATAACGGAATCTGCGCCGGATTTATCTCCACTACATTCACGGACGACGGGACATGTACATTCACATCCACATAATTATCTCCTTCCGAATACCGAGAAACATCTACTGTCGCTACGATATCCGTACTTTTTAAAGCGATCACCGCGCTCCTCTGTCCTTCTATTTTTACGCTTATGTGCGCAGTATCGTTTGTAAGCGCCATATCCGCTTCTTTCAACGACGACATATTCAAAAACTCTACCGGAACCGACGCAAATACTCTCTTTGTTGTCGGATTTTCATTATTTACAACAAAAATCCAGAGTCCTACAGCTATAATCAATGACAAAGCCATATTCAAGTATCTTTTTTTATCGGAAATATTTTTTTTAATTCGGCCTTCAAAGCCGTTGCCTGCATATGCGGAATCAGCATTATTCATTTCATCAGAATAAGACGCTGATGCATTCTTTATTTCAGTTTCTTTTTCTCCATTTTTTTTATGTTCTAAAGATTTGTTATTTTCCATCTCTTTTCCTCCTGAACAAATTGAGGAATGTCCTCGATGTATCTGACGAGTCTATACCTGACAGATAAATATTATATAACATCTTTTCTATCGTTTTAATGTCTAAAAACCTCGACAACCTGCCTTCAGAAGCCATAGATATTATCCCTGTTTCCTCAGAAACTATGATAGAAATAGCATCCGACACTTCTGTAATCCCTATTCCCGCACGATGACGCGTTCCAAGGGTAGCCTCTAAACTGTTATTGCGCGTAAGCGGCAGCACACACCCTGCAGCGAGCAGCCTTCCGTTTCTTATGATAACAGCTCCGTCATGCAACGCCGAGCCTTCGTAAAATATCGTCTGTAGAAGCATAGATGTTACTTCCGCGTCTACCTTTGTACCTGTTTCCATAATATCGCCTAAAGCTATCTCTCTTTCAAAAATAATAAGAGCTCCTACCTTATTAGACGAAAAATATTCTACTGTTTTGCTTATCTGCGATATAAGCTCTTTTGCCGTACCTTTTTCGATATTTACCGACTGCTTTAAAAACGTAAACTTGCTGCGCCCTAAATATTCTAAAGCACGCCGCAATTCCGGATAAAAAATGACCATTATCGCTATTAAACCATATGCCAAACCGTTATACAATATAAAATGAATTGTATACAATTTTAGAGCATTTGATAAAAACATTACAACAATGAGAATAATCAGCCCTTTTACTAACTGCTGGGCTCTCGTTTTTCTGATGAATCCAATAACCTTATATATAGCAAAGGCAACGATGAATATGTCTAATAAATCTAAAATCCTGATTGACGATAATATATTAACTGCAGAATTTAAGAAATCATCAAACACGCTGTCCTCCTTACCTGAAAATCCTAAAAATTATACATTCGCGCTATTTAAGCACACTATATTTATTGTACTAAGTTTTCAATTTTATTTCAATAAAAAAACGATAATTAAGATGATTTAATAAATACTTAATACTAAACTATGATGGATTAACTGGCATCAGTCTTAAATATAATTCATCAAAAGTAATTAAACGACTATGCTAATGAAACTTCTCATAGATCTACTATATTATATAGCGATAGTATACAAAATGCACAGATTTTTAATAAAATTTAATATTTAATGCGCCATTAAATATAGTATATCCTGCATATGTTCTTTATGAGCAATAATTTTATCTTTTAGCGTAGCGTCTCTTTTATAATTAACTTTCGAGATATTAATTTGTATTCAATTTAAACACTTTTCTTCTGAAAATTAACACAAAACCGAGGGAAAATGCATAAACATATCTCCCTCGGTTTTCCTAATAATATAAATGTTTTACATTAGATTTACATTAATCAGTAAATAAACAGATTTTATTTTAATGTTTTGATATTCCTGGCAGAATATATAAAATCTACCTCGGAGCTATAACAAGAACAGTTCCGCTGATGACCTCGTCGCCATTCTGATTCTTATAGCTTGCGTTAAAAAGAACACGTCCTTTTTCTCTTTTTTCTGCTACGGTAATTTCCACTGTGATAGTATCTCCCAAATACACAGGTTTTAAATAAGAAACGCTCTTTTCCATAAAAATCGTTCCCTTACCAGGATATTTCATTCCTAAAACAGTACTTACCAGACTGTCTACCAGACAACCATGAGCTACTCTCGACTTAAACAGCGACTTTTCAGCTGCAGGTTGATTTACATGAAGCTCATTAAGATCTCCTATAATCCCTGCAAAGCCATAAACATCCGATTCGCTTATAGTTTTTGAAAAAGACGCCTTGTCTCCGATATTTATCTCATCATAAGTAAAATTATCTTTCATCGAAATCAGCTCCTTTCAGCGATCCAATCTCCGATAACAGGCGCAATTTCGTTCTTGCTGTTAGGACTGATATACATTCCTACATGACCCACATCGAACATATGAAATTCCTTATCTGTACTGCTTACTGCATCCATCAATGGCTTCGTGGAAGAAGGCGGAACCAGGTGATCATACTTAGCGCAGACAACTAACAGCGGACATTCAATGTTCTCTAAATTTACTTCTTTTCCGTCAAGAATAAACTCGCCTTTTACAAGTTTGTTATCCACGTAAAGATCATTTACAAATTTACGTATCGTTTCTCCCGCCTGATCCGGGCTGTCAAAAATCCAGTTTTCCGTACGCATAAAATTAGCAAGATAATCAAGATCCCACATGTACGCACCGAATCCTACATATTTATCTACGATCAGCTCAAACGGCTTAAGCATGACAAACGTGCTGTTCATAAGATCAGCAGGAACATTTTCATAAGCGTCTACCATTTTATCTATGGAAAAATAACGGCTCCATTTAAACAGCAAACCGTCTTCTATGCTGAAATCTATTGGCGTTACCATTGATACGAAATTCTTAATTTTATCCTGATGAAGCGCTGTATAGATCGTGCTGAAAGTTCCACCCTGACACACGCCCAGAAGCGTAATCTGCGGCTGACCGGATTCTTCTATTATATAGTCCACACACTCGTCCATATACCATTCTATATGGTCTTCCAGAGTCAGATAAAGATCCTCTTTAGCCGGATATCCCCAATCTATAATATATGTGTCTATGCCTTTTTCCAGAAACGCCTTTATAACAGAACGGTCAGGCTGAAGATCCATCATATACTGCTTATTTACAAGGGCATACGTTATGAGCATTGGCGTATCGAGCAGCTTAGATTCTTCCACAAGAGGCTTATAATGATACATCTTCATCTTACCGATATTAAGAACTTCTTCTTTTTCAAGTTCTCCTGTACGAATCATATCGGCAGACATATTCATCATATTATCAAGACCCTTGATCACGCCCTGCATATAATTCATAGCATACTCTGCCGAACCTTTATAGTCGAAATTCTGCATCTTACTCCTCCGTCTTGTTTAAATCATCCAGTTCTTTACGAAGTCCTTTTATTTCTTTTTTCAGACTGCGAACTTCTTTTCTCAAATCGTAAACGGTTTTATAAACGCTTTTCATCTCGGAATTTGTCGGTATGGGCAAACTTTCAAGAAGACTTTCCATAAATTCGTCGTATTTGATCTTAAAATCAGATGCATTATCAGCGAACTTGCCCATAAACGAAGCAAATTCATCGGTAAAGTAAAAATCATTAATAGCCTTTGAATTGATCTTTATCCACATGTCATAAAAATCCTTAAAGGTCATATTTTTATCGGATTCCTCCATAATCTTAACGATCTGCTCCCAAAGCTCTTTATTAGCATCATTAAGAATATTCTGAACATTCGCAAGCATTTCAAAATAACTGAGCATAAGATTCACATAAGAATCAAACGTCTTAAAATTTAATTCTGCTTTATCCTTAAAAATGCCGATACCTGTGGAACGAAACATTTTTCCAAAAGTATCCTGATAAATTTCAGTGATCAACGACATATATTTTCCGCAGCTTTGCCAATCGCCTGCCATCGCTTTATTATAGCACTCCGCAAGTTCATCTTTTTTAGCAGTCCACGGCGCTAAAAATTCATTATATGCATCTTTTGCAGTGTTATTTAAATTTTCATAGGATTCCATCATAGAAAAAATATCTTCTGAAATAAATGGACGAATCATATCTTTGGCAGTCTCTCCTACCAGCTTTCCAGTAGCTTCCATATATTCCTTTGAAGCATCAAGATAATCTTCAGGATCGTCTGTCACCTTACCAATATATTCAATCCATAAAGATTGCAGCTTTGTATATATGGACATTGAATCTGCAAATCTGTCGAATACCTTTGCAATTTCGGACATATCTGCAATATCCTTAGCAGGATTAAATCCAAAAAACCCCTTATCAGATTTTAAAGATTCAAAAGTTTCAGAATAAAAATCCGTCCACTTTTTCATACTTTCCTGCCAATCGTCATGCCACGATTTTTCCCTCGGAAAAAATCCAAAACTATTAATGGTATCCATATATCGGCTCGCCATTTCTTTCTGAAAATCGAGACCGCCTTTATACCATTCGTCGTTAAAAAAAGCCATCCTTTCTTCTCCTTTCATAAAATTATACGCATTTACATTTAAGTACTTAAGATAATGTCTTTTAATAAATTGGAGCGATTAAACCATATTCGCCGTCATTTCTCTTATAAACAACAGAAACTCTGTCTGTTTCGCTGTTCATAAATACGTAAAAATTATGACCTATAAGCTCCATCTGCAGCACGGCTTCATCTGCATCCATAGGAGTAATTTCAAAACTCTTAATCTTTATTGGAGTAAGATCAAATTCTTCATCCGTTTCAGGAACTTCCTCAAACATAATTTCTTTGTTCTGATGATGATTTTTCTGAATCTTTTTCTTATACCTTGTAATTTGAGTAGAAAGTTTATCTACTACTTTGTCTACACAGATATTCATATCGGAATCTGTATACTCAGCCCTGAAAAGCATACCCTTAACCGGAACCATCGCTTCCATAGTCTGACGATTCTTTCTGGATTCCAGAGTTACGCTTGCAACAGTATCTTCAGAAAAAAACTTGCCTAACTTACCGAACTTCTTTTCTATTAAAGCCACCTGTCTATCATCTGCCGTAAAACCCTTGCTGGAAATATTAACCTTCATAATAATGCCTCCTTTGTGCATAAATATCTTACTATTTATATTGTACATCATTTACATATTTTTTCCACCT
>JAAVYD010000168.1 GCA_022790955.1 Bacillota bacterium | reverse complement strand
TGCAGAGCGCGAGACAGCGTCTCGCGGCCTATAGGCCGTTGCGTAGCAGTTCCTCACAGCAGGCCCCGGACATATTGCCAATAGAAACGGCGGTCGCCGGACAATTCTTCTTTTAAGGCGGCTTCCAGGTTTGCCGCGTCCGCTGCCAGAACCTGCAGCTCCTCCAAAGAAAGCATCTCCCGCCCGAACCTGGCTTTCAAGGCTGTTTCCTCCCAGTGGGGGGGAGGCTTGCGCTCCCCGTAATACAGGGAGGCCTCCAGTGCGTGAAGCCTTAACAGGTGGGCATAAAGGGCCAGGGCGGCCTTGCTTCTGTCCCGCTGGGAGAAGGCCTTTTTCCGCCAGTGCCTGTGAAGGAACCGGTTGCCCCACAGAGCCGCGGGGGAAAGGGCCAAAAGCCCGGCAATGCCTAAAACCAGCGCAAGCACAGAAGGGAAAGTCTCTCCTTCCGTCTCTGCCGGGCCGCTGCCTGTTCCAGGCCCAGCGCTGGGAGAGGGCGCTGCGGAGGGGGAGGCAGTGGGCGCAGGCGTGGGGGTGGGGGAAGGGCTTGCGCTGATTTCCGGCAGCTCCTCTCCCTCCAGAACTTCCCCGGGCACTGTGCCGGCAGAGGGAGCCTGGGCGTTATAGTAGGTGGCAGGGGCTTCCAGGGAAACAGGGGTGACCTCTATTGGCACCCAGCCCATCCCGCTGTAGTAGACCTCCAGCCAGGCATGTGCGTTCTTGTCGGGCACGTCCACCCAGGTGCCGTTGTAGCCGGAGGGGACGGCATATCCCTCGGCATACCGGGCGGGTATGCCGGCAGAGCGGCACAGGGCTACAGCAGCGGTGGCAAAATGTACGCAGTAGCCTGTTTTGGATTCGCTTAAAAAGAACTCCGCAAAGTCCTGCCCTTCCGGCATCACAGGGGGCTTTAAAGTATAGGTATACCCTTCCGCCAGCACCTGCTGTAATTGGTCCAGGAAAAAGTCATAGGCATATTCTGCCAAGTCCTGCCCTGCCTCCTGAGGGGAGGTAAGGCCATGGGACTGGCGGAACCTGCTTAAAAAGGGGCGGCACCCATCGGGAAGCTGGAGGTATTTTTCATAGACAAACTGGCTGTATTGTTCTGTGAAGTCTACCAAGCCCTGCCCTTCCAGGGATAAGGGCGCTTTGGCCCAGTCCGGGGCTTTTACCTGGAGGGGCTGGAACAGCCGCTGGGATGCCCTGTCCAAATCGCCTCCTGCAAGCTGCAACAGCAGGCCCTCCCTGTTTACTGTATCGCCATAGGCCTCCCGGTTGCGCTGATCCGCGAAAAAGGCCCGTTCATAAGCTTCATCCTTATGGTCAATCAGCTTTTCTTCCCAGTGCTCTGCCAGCCGCAGGCCATAGCTCAGGTGCTGGCTGGGCAGGCTTACGCCCTCCAGGGTATAGGCAGGGGTGCCGGAAAACAGGTTTTCAGAGCGCAGAAAACCGTCCCCTTCAAACACGGCCCGGAAAGAAGATAAATCCTCTTCGTCAGAGGACAGGCCGTAAGGGGAGAAGATACACCGGGGGTTTGCGCTTACGCTTTCTACGGAAAGGGTGTAATCATATTCCAGGGGATAGGAGGAAACAGGCAGATATGCCTGAAAGGCGGCTTCCATGGTCTGGGCCTGCCCGGGGGCGGCGAAAGATTCCAGGGCAGCCATGTCCTCCGGGGCAAGCTTCTCCCAGCTATGCCCGGTATACACGCTGCCTGCAAAGCTTTTGAGGTAGCCTTTTTGCTGATCCTCCCGCAGGCCCGCGCCGCCGTTTTCCCAGTCATACTTTACCCGCAGGGCGGTTTTCCCTGAATATCCCCGCTCCCGCAGGTTGTCCAGG